>CAXTOE010000382.1:0-3314 GCA_964245685.1 uncultured Acetobacteraceae bacterium
CTGGAGGCGCTGCGCGATTCGGAGTCCTACGACCAGATCGCCATCGACGAGGCGATGATCGACCTCGACGGCACGCCCAACAAGTCGCGCCTCGGCGCCAACGCCATCCTCGCGGTCTCGCTCGCCGTCGCTCGCGCCAGCGCCGCCGAGCTGGGCGTGCCGCTGTACCGCTATGTCGGCGGCGTGTTCGCGCGCACCCTGCCGGTGCCGATGATGAACATCATCAATGGCGGCCAGCACGCCGACAACCCGATCGACATCCAGGAATTCATGATCCAGCCGGTGGGTGCCGCCACGGTGGCGGACGCGGTGCGGATCGGCTCGGAGATCTTCGCCCAGCTCAAGCGCGGCCTGAAGGATGCCGGCCACAACACCAATGTCGGCGACGAGGGGGGATTCGCTCCCGGCCTGAAGTCCGCCGACGAGGCGCTCGCCTTCATGAGCCGCGCGATCGAGCGCGCGGGATACAAGCTGGGCGAGGACGTCACCTTCGCGCTCGACTGCGCCTCGACCGAGTTCTACCGCGACGGCCGCTACGAGCTCGAGGGCGAGGGCAAGTCGTTCGACGCCGGCGGCATGGTCGCCTACCTCGCCGAGCTCGCCGCGCGCTATCCGATCGTCTCGATCGAGGATGGCTGCGCCGAGGACGACTGGGAGGGCTGGGCGCACCTGACCGCGACGCTGGGGCAGAAGCTGCAGATCGTCGGCGACGACCTGTTCGTGACCAACCCGGAGCGCCTGCGCCGCGGCATCGCCGCCGGCAGCGCCAATGCGCTGCTGGTGAAGGTGAACCAGATCGGCACGCTGTCGGAGACGCTGGAGGCGGTACAGCTCGCCCAGCATGCCGGCTTCAACGCGGTGATGAGCCACCGCTCGGGCGAGACCGAGGACGCGACCATCGCCGACCTGGCGGTGGCCACCAACTGCGGCCAGATCAAGACCGGCTCGCTGTCGCGCTCCGACCGCACCGCCAAGTACAACCAGCTGATCCGCATCGAGCAGGAGCTCGGCGCGGCGGCGCGCTACGCGGGGCGCACCATCCTGCGCGGCTGAGCGGCGGAACCGGGCGCCCCGCCGGTCTCAGGCGGCGGTGCTCAGGTCGAGCCGCAGCGTCATGCAGTAGGCGCCGCCGCCCGACAGGATGAACGGGTCCAGCGCCACCGGGCTGACCGCGTAGCCGCGCTCGCGGAACGTCGCGGCCAGCCGGTCGGTCGGCGTCGCCATGACCACCGTGCGGTCGAGCGCCACCGCGTTGACGCAGAAGCGCGCCGCGTCCTCGTCGGAGGCCTCGATCAGCAGCTCGGGCGACACGCTGTCGCGGATCAGCGCCTGCCCGGTAGACGAGAACGCGCCGGGATAGAAGAACACCTCGCCGCCCGGCAGCACGCACAGGCAGGTATCGAGATGGTAGAACCGCTCGGTGATCAGCTCGAGCCGGCGCAGCTCGATGCCGAACAGCTCGGCGATCACGTCCTGGCTCTCCGCCGAGGAGCGTGGCCCGTGTCCGGTCCAGGCCAGCCGGCGGGCAGGGTCCCAGATGCAGTCGCCGGCACCTTCCTGGAAGCAGCCCTCCGGCAGGCTCAGCACCTCGTCGATCTGCCCCCGTGCCTTCAGGTCCTCGAACACCGCCGCGAACGCGGCCTCCTCGCCCTGGCGCTGCGGGAAGCGGAAGCGTGCCGGCAGGACGCGGCGATCCAGCACGATGCCGCCGTTGGCGGGGAACACCATGTCGGGCAGCCCCGCGACGCCGGCCGCGATCTCGACCTCGCCGCCGGTGCGGCGCAGCGCCTCGGCGAGTCCTCGGAAGGCGGCCATCGCCTCGGCGCGATGACCGGCCGGATCCTGTGCCCAGACGCCCGGACGCATCCAGGGATTGATCGAATAGGAGACGTCGTAGTGCGACGGCTCGACCAGCAGATAGGTGGCGGCGGCAAGACGATCCAATCGTAACTCCTCAGAAACGAAACCGGCGGTCGCCGGCCGCGCGATTATGTGATTTCCGGCGCCAGAATCCGCCGATTTTTCTTGCGATGGCGTGTGAGCTTGGAGACAACAGGGGCTCGCCGACCTCATCGTGCTGGCCGACTCCGCGCCGGTGTCCCTGAAGCGGCGATCTGATGACGAGGAGTGCCGCATGAGCTTCGGTCGCGCCGTGAAGCGCAAGGTGAAGGCAGCGCTGCCTCCGATATTCTTCCTGTCCCTGGTGGGGTATTTCGGGTGGAACGCCGACCAGGGCGAGCACGGATTGAGACGCTACTCCGATCAGCTTCGGCTGCTGTCGCAGGCGCAGGCCGGCGAGACCGCGGCGATCTCCGAGCAGGCGGCGTGGGCGCAGCGTGTCTCCGGACTGCGCGACCGCGCGCTCGACGCCGATACGCTCGACGAACGGTCGCGGGCGATGCTCAACTTGGCGGATTCGAGCGACATCGTGGTTCCGTACGCACAGAACGACAAGCTCTACTGATCGCCAGCTGCCGACCGCCGTCACCGCGGCCGGCCGCACCCGTCACTTGATCTTGGCTTCCTTGAACGCGACATGCTTGCGCGCGACGGGGTCGTACTTGCGCATCTCCATCTTGCCGGTCTGCGCCCGCGCGTTCTTCTTCGTCACGTAGAAGTACCCGGTGTCCGCGGTGGACACGAGCTTGATCTGGATGGTGTTGGTCTTGGCCATGATGTTCCTCGCGACGACGGCCCCACCGCACCAGAGCTGGAGCCGCGGAGGTTCAGGGGGCGGCAAAATGCGCAGCCTGTCAGCGCAGGTCAAGCGAATCCTCGGTCGGCGGCCGGCCTGCCTCCGGCAGTACGCGACATGCTGAGCGTCGAGGCGGCGCGGGCCCGCATCCTGGAGGGGCTGCAGCCTACCCCGGCCGAGGCGGTAAGCCTGGATGCGGCCTGGGGCCGGGTGACGGCGCGGCCGCTGCTGGCCCGCCTGTCCAACCCGCCGGCCGACATCTCCGCGATGGACGGCTATGCCGTGCGCGCCGCCGACACGGCACCGGACAGCGTGCTGCGCGTGATCGGCGAGGCGCCGGCGGGACATCCCTTCGAGGGCGGCCTCTCCCCCGGCGAGTGCGTGCGTCTGTTCACCGGCAGCGTCATGCCCCGTGGCAGCGACGGCGTACTGATACAGGAGAACGCGACGCGGCATGGCGCGCACATCACCGTCGGCGAGGCGGTCTCGCCCGGCAAGCACATCCGCCGCGCCGGCCAGGATTTCGGTCGCGGCGATGCGGTGCTGCCGGCCGGGCGGCGCCTGGGTGCGCGCGACATCGGCGTCGAGAAAGTCGAACTCGACGATCTACTGGCGCGCG
>CAXTOE010000383.1:0-3311 GCA_964245685.1 uncultured Acetobacteraceae bacterium
GGACAGCGCGGGGTCGGGCATGCAGCCGGCCGCCGAGCTGGTCGCCGTAGCGGGTGCACCTGTTCCTGCGTCGGCGTCCTTCGAGCGTGACGGGCGTTGAGCCGTGACCTTCGAACCTGAGGCTGCGGCAGCGGCCGGCGTCTGTGCCGCGTCGTCCGGCGGGACATCGGACTGCTCACTCGACGATCCGGAAGCGTCGGATCGTCCCGGCCCGCCAGCCGGCATCGCCGCCACCTGAAGCGGCCGAGGACGCTGCGGCATCGGCGCCTGCGTCGAAGCCGCAGCCGATCCGGAAGGCGGTCGCGTCCGACTCGCGTCGCTCGCGTTCGAGGCCGCTTCCGCCATCGGCTGTCGTTTCGACACCATCTGATTTTGCCCAACAGCCTCGCCGGTGCCCATCGTCGTCCTGCGCGCGACTCCATCCGCTACCGGCATCGCGTGAGCCGACGGCCGAAGCGGCGGGGTCTGCCCGACCGGGACGCCCGGCGCAGTCTGCTGTGATAGGTCCAAATCGTTTCCAATTGGTGAATTTGCGGCGGCGGCATCATCGAGTGCCGCCCGAAAGCTTGTCCCGGCCGACGTCGCTGCGGTCCGGCTCGCGACCGGCAGGTCGTGATCCATCGCACGCGGCGTCCGTGCCGCCTGGGATGCCGTGGCCCAGCTCGTGATGACTGATGTTTTGACCGAATTGCTCATAACGGGTGCGCAACCTGCAAGGCGCGGGCCACGTCGTCTGCCGCCTCCGGCGAACCTCTGATGCTGCTGCGGGTCGTTGTATACTCGGAAAAGGACAGGCGGTGCCGGGCACAAAGTGCCGGGCGGCATTAAACGACCTGCTCGACATGGCAGAAAGCCGCCGAAAACTGCGCTCAGGACTTGGCACGCTTCCTGCTCTCTCACAGCCAGACGATCGGCAAAGATCAAGGAGCAGCAGCATGTCAGTCTTCAGCGCGATGAACACGGCGGTCAGCGGCCTCACCGCACAATCGGTCGCTTTCAGCAACATCAGCAACAACATTTCCAACAGCCAGACGGTCGGCTACAAGGCGGTCGATACCAGCTTCTCGGATTACGTGGAGGCGTCAGGAGCGCTCGAAGGGCAGTCCGGCGCCGTGCTTGCCACGACCCAGTACTCCAACCAGACGGCGGGCGCGATCACCGCCAGCACTGCCGACGCGGCGCTCGCGGTGAACGGCAACGGCTTCTTCGCTGTCAACGAGATCAGCGGCGTGTCCACGGCGACCAACCCGGCGTTCAGCAGCACGCAGTACTACACCCGTGCCGGTGACTTCTCGAGCGACCGAAACGGCTACCTGGTCAACAGCGCCGGCGAATATCTCGACGGCTACATGGTCAACGCGACTACCGGACAGCTCGACACCAGCAAGCTGCAGCCGATCAACGTCAACAACGTCAAGTTCAACCCGACCGCGACCTCGAACGTGACGATGTCGCCGACGCTCGCCGGTGATTCCACACTGGTCGCCCCGGCGACCGGTCCGGCGCAAACCTCCACCCAGACCGTCTATGACAGTGCCGGCGCCGCGCACACGCTGGGCTTGACCTGGACCCAGACCGCGGGTGCCACGGCCGCGGCCGCCGGCGTCGCCGCGACCGGCGGCACCTATACGCTGAGTGTGTCGGGGACCAACGGCGCCACGACCCCCACGGCGACCGTCACCTTCAATACCGACGGCACCCTGCAGTCGATCACGGACGCGAGCGGAAACACCAACTCGACGGCCGGATCTGAGGCGAGCTTCGCGGTCGGCGCCGTCGGCTCAGACACCAACTCGATCAATCTCAATCTCGGCACGATCGGCCTCGCCGCCTCCGGCACCACTATGAACACGGCGAGCGGCGCGGTGTTCAGCGCCGGCACGCCGACCCAGGACGGCACCGCGACCGGGAACTTCACCGACTTCACCACCCAGACCGACGGCTCGATCGTCGCCCAGTTCGACAACGGCCAGTCGCAGCTGATCGCCAAGGTGCCGCTGGCCACGTTCGGCAACGCCAACGCCCTGCAGGCCCAGGACGGCCAAGCCTACACCGCGACGGTCGGCTCCGGTCCGGCGAGCGTGCAGGTGGCCGGCACCAACGGCGCCGGCAGCTTCGAGACCAAGTCGGTCGAGGGCTCGACCACCAGCCTCGACACCGACCTGACCAAGCTGATCGTGGCGCAGCAGGCCTACGGCGCCAGCGCCAAGGTGGTGACCACGGCCAACGACATGCTGCAGACCGCGCTAGCGATGAAGCAGTAGCATTTACCGGACGTTAATCATGGCGGGAGCAGGATCGCGACGAGTGCCTTCTTGTCCCCGTACATGAGGCGGCTGATGCAATGAGCCTGAGCCTGAATACGTCGCTGTCCATCGCCTCGAGCGGCCTGAGCGCCGTGCAGTACGAGCTCGGCGTGGCGTCGCAGAACGTCGCCAACGCCAGTACGCCGGGCTACCTGACCGAGGTCGCCAACGTCGCGTCGCGCGATGCGGGAGGTCAGGGCAGCGGCGTCTCGATCCAGCTGACGACGCGGGCGGTGAACGACACGCTGCAGAACAGCCTGTATGCGCAGAACGCGACCGTCGCGGGTCTCGGCGTGACCAACGACGCGCTGAGCGCGATCAGCAGCGTGCAGGGCTCGACCAGCGCCGATCCGACGGCCAGCAACACGCTCGCCGACAATCTCGGCAACCTGCAGAACAGCTTCACCGCGCTGGATGCCGACCCGTCCAGCACGGTGCAGCAGCAGAGCGTGGTGAGCAGCGCGAGCACTCTCGCCGCCTCGATACAGACCTTGTCCGACACCTATCAGACCCAGCGTCAGGACGCCCAGCAGGCGATCCCGTCGGAGGTCGATCAGATCAACGCCGGACTGAGCACCATCGGTTCATTGTCCACCCAGATCATGCAGCTTCGCGGTGCGGGAGAGGATACGGCCGATCTCGAGAACCAGCGCAACGCGGCGACAACCACCCTCTCCAGCTCGCTGAGCGTGAAATTCACCGAGACCGCGTCCGGGGACATGCTGGTAAGCACCGCGAACGGCCTCTCGCTACCGACACATGCGACCTCCGGCCCGCTCTCAACCCAAGATGCGACGATCGGTGTAGGCGACGCCTATCCCGCCTCGATCCCGGGGATCGAGCTGGACGGCACCGACGTCACCACGTCGCTGACCGGCGGCACGCTGGGCGCTAACATCACGCTGCGCGACAGCACGCTGCCGACGATGCAGGCGGAGCTGGACGGCTTCTCCTCGACGCTGGCTAGCCGCTTCTCGGCCCAGGGCCTGACCCTGTTCACGGACG
>CAXTOE010000384.1:0-3283 GCA_964245685.1 uncultured Acetobacteraceae bacterium
CGATGACGCAGTCCCGCCCGTCGCGCGACAGTCGCGGCGGCAGGGTCGCCCGCAGCAGCGCCTCGGTCTCGTCCATCAGCGAGGCGAGGTCGGCGCCGGGACGATACCATTCCAGCATGGTGAACTCGGCGGCGTGCAGCGCGCTGCCCTCGCCGTTGCGCCACACCCGGGCGAGCTGGAACACCGGCAGGCCGGTCGCCGCCACCAGGCGCTTCATCGCGAACTCGGGACTGGTGTGCAGGAACAACCGCTCGCGGCTGCCGTCGGTGGCGATCCGCTCGGTGCGGAACGGCAGCAGATGCACCTCCTCCCCCGGTGTCGCGACCGCATACGGCGTCTCCACCTCCAGGTAGCCGCGGGCGTCGAAGAAGGCACGCACCGCTCGCGCCAGCAGGGCACGCCGGCGCAGCAGCGGCAGCCGGTCGGCGATGGAGCTGCGGGGCCGGCGGTCCGGCCGGCCACCAGGTTGCGGGTTCATCCTCGGGGCAGTACAGCGCCGGCATGGCGATCGGCAACCAGCAGCACACCGGCCGGACACGCGCCGGCATACGCGACGTCGGCATACGCGACGGCGACGGGCTGATCCGCGCCGGCCTGGCGCCCGAGGGCGAACGGGCGGCGCTCGCGGCGGTCGGCAGGCACTACGCGACGCTGATCCCGCCTGCCTTCCTCGCGCTGATCGAGCGCCCCGGCGACCCGATCGCGCTGCAGGTGGTGCCGGATCCCTCGGAGCTGCACGCAGCGCCGCACGAGCTGGCCGATCCGATCGGCGACGACGCCTTCTCGCCGGTGCCGGGGATCGTGCACCGCTACGCCGACCGCGCCCTGCTCAAGCCGCTGCTGGTCTGCCCGCTCTATTGCCGGTTCTGCTTCCGGCGCGAGCACGTCGGACCGGGCGGCGGGGTGCTCGACGACGCGGCCCTCGAGCGCGCGCTGGACTGGCTGCGCGGCCACCCGGCGATCGGCGAGGTGATCCTGACCGGCGGCGATCCGCTGATGCTGTCGCCGCGACGCCTCGGCCGCATCGTCGCCGCCCTGGACGGCATCGCCCACGTGCACACGATCCGCGTGCACAGCCGGGTGCCGGTCGCCGATCCGGCGCGGCTCGACGAGGCGCTGGCGGCCGCCCTCGATACCGACAAGGCGATGTGGCTGGTGCTGCACGCCAACCATGCCCGCGAGCTCACCCCGGAGGCGGTCGCGGCGGTGCGGCGGGTGCAGGCGCGCGCCATCCCGGTGCTCGGCCAGTCGGTGCTGCTGTGCGGCGTCAACGATAGCGCGGGCGCGCTGGAGGCGCTGCTGCGCGCCATGGTGGCCGCGCGGATCAAGCCGTACTACCTGCATCAGCTGGACCCCGCCCCCGGCACCGCGCGCTTCCACGTGCCGATCGAGCGGGGACGCGCCCTGCTCGCGGCGTTGCGCGGTCGCGTCACCGGCCTCGCCTGGCCGACCTACGTGCTCGACATCCCCGGCGGCCACGGCAAGGTGCCGCTCGGGCCGGACTACCTGGAGCTGGCGACCGGGCGGGTGCGCGACCCCGCAGGCATCAGCCACGAGCTTGCTCCGGACCCGGTCGCGGGATAGAAGCCCGCCATTCCCATACAGAGTCCGAAGATGAAGCAGCAGGCCAACCTGATCAGGGCCGGACAGGTCATAGAGCATGACGGCCGTCGCTGGACCGTGATCAAGCAGCAGATCATCTCCCCGGGCAAGGGCGGCGCCTTCATCCAGGTCGAGATGCGCGACCTCAAGACCGGCAACAAGACCAACGAGCGCTGGCGCACGGCCGACACCGTGGAGCGGCTGATCACCGAGGAGAAGGAGTACACCTATTCCTACACTGACGGCGACAACCTGGTGCTGATGGACCCCGAGACCTTCGAGCAGGCGATGATCCCGGCGGCGATCCTGGGCGATGCGACCGCGTTCCTGCAGGACAACATGGAAGTGATCGTCGACCTGGTCGAGGGCGACCCGGTGGCGATCCACCTGCCGGTCAGCGTGGTGCTCGAGATCGTCGAGGCCGACCCGGTGGTCAAGGGACAGACCGCCACCTCGTCGTACAAGCCGGCCAAGCTCTCCAACGGGGTCAAGACCATGGTGCCGCCGTTCATCGAGACCGGCGAGCGCATCGTGGTGCGCACCGAGGATGCGAGCTACGTCGAACGCGCCAAGGGCTGAGCGCGTGCAGCAGCGCCTCTCCCCGCACATGACGGTGATGCAGAACGCAGCCGGGAAGGCGGCGAAGCGGCTGCTGCGCGACTTCAACGAGGTCGAGCAGCTCCAGGTCAGCATCAAGGGACCGTCCGACTTCGTCAGCCAGGCCGACCTGCGCGCCGAGGCCACCATACGCGAGGAGCTGGCGCGGGCGCGTCCCGGCTACGCCTTCCTGATGGAGGAGAGCGGCGCGTCGGGCGGCGACAACTGGTCCTGGCGCTGGGTGGTCGATCCGCTCGACGGCACCACTAACTTCCTGCACGGCATGCCGCACTGGGCGATCAGCATCGCGCTGCAGAAGCGGCTGCCCGACGGCGACGCCGAGGTCGTTGCCGGCATGGTCTACAACCCTGCCGGCAACGAGATGTACTGGGCCGAGAAGGGTGCCGGCGCCTACCTCAACGACCGGCGGCTGCGTGTCTCGGCGCGGCGCGACATCTCCGAGGCGGTGTTCGGCACCGGCATCCCGTTCGGCACGACCGCGGCGCGTCGGCGACTGGACTTCGCGCGCATCCTGGGCGCGCTGATGCCGCAGGTGGCCGGCATACGCCGCTTCGGCGCCGCGGCACTGGATCTCGCCTGGGTCGCCGCCGGGCGCTTCGACGGCTACTGGGAACTCGGCGTCAAGCCGTGGGACTGCGCCGCGGGCCTGCTGATGGTGCGGGAGGCCGGCGGCTACGCGACTGATCCGGAAGGCCGCGACCATCAGGCGATGGCGCCGGAATGCGACGTCGTGGCGGCCAATACCGGGCTGCACGCCAAGCTGCGCGAGATCGTCGCCGCGGGCGGCTGATCGCGCCGTCGACCGGTTGAGCATCGACGGACCCTCGTCTAGAATCTCCGCGTGCAACGCGGAGTCTCCCTTTCGATCCTCGCGCTGACCGCGGTGTTGGCGCTGCCCCTCGGCCCTGCCGGAGCGACGCGGGCGGTGGCCCAGGACGCTTCCGGGGGATCATCCGCGGACGCGCCCTCCGGCGGCTACGCACGGGCGCTGGACGCGCTCGGACCAGGCCCCGGCGCATCGAAGGGAAGCGCGCATAAGGCCAGTCCGCACCGCGTCGTGCAT
>CAXTOE010000385.1:0-3274 GCA_964245685.1 uncultured Acetobacteraceae bacterium
CGCCGCGGGCACGCGGCTGGGGCTGCAGGCCGCCTGCGACGCCAGGGGGGGCGACCTCGGCCGGTTGCGCGCGGCGACCGCGACCGCGCTTGCCCGCGCCCAGGCGGCGACGGCCCGGCTGCGCGAGCAGCTCGCCGGGCTGAGCGTGTTCCTGTTCCCCGACAGCCAGCTGGAGATCCCGCTGGCGCGCTTCCTGTCGCGCGAGATGGGCATGCGGCTGATCGAGGTCGGCACGCCCTACCTGCACCGCGCGCACCTCGCCGAGGAGCTCGCCCTGCTGCCGCCGGGCACGCGGCTCAGCGAGGGCCAGGACGTGGAGCGCCAGCTCGACCGCTGCCGCGCGGCGAGACCCGACCTCGTGGTGTGCGGGCTCGGCCTGGCCAACCCGCTGGAGGCGGAGGGCCTCACCACCAAGTGGTCGATCGAGCTGATGTTCAGCCCGATCCAGGGCTTCGAGCAGGCCGGCGACCTCGCCGCCCTGTTCGCCCGGCCGCTGGCGCGACGCGCGCTGCTGCAGGTCTGAGCGATGGAGCCCGCGACATGCAGCTGACGCTCTGGACCTACGAGGGTCCGCCGCACGTGGGGGCGATGCGTGTCGCGACCGCGATGCGCGGCGTGCACTACGTGCTGCACGCGCCGCAGGGCGACACCTACGCCGACCTGCTGTTCACCATGATCGAGCGTCGCGACCGCCGGCCGCCGGTCACCTACACCACCTTCCAGGCGCGCGACCTCGGCGGCGACACCGCGGGGCTGTTCAAGAACGCGGTGCGCGAGGCCTATGAGCGGTTTCGCCCCGAGGCGATGCTGGTCGGCGCCTCCTGCACCGCCGAGCTGATCCAGGACGATCCGGGCGGCCTCGCCCGCGCGCTCGACCTGCCGGTGCCGGTGGTGGCGCTGGAGCTGCCGGCCTACCAGCGCAAGGAGAACTGGGGCGCGGCGGAGACCTTCTACCAGCTGGTGCGCACGTTCGCCGGCGCGAAGGCAATCGGCGAGCGCGCTCCTGGCGCGCGCGCCAGCTGCAACCTGCTCGGTCCGACGGCCCTCGGCTTCCGCCACCGCGACGACCTGCGCGAGATACGCGGCCTGCTCGACCGGCTCGGCGTGGATGTCGCCGTGGTGGCGCCGCTGGAGGCGAGCCCCGCCGACCTGGCGCGGCTGGGGGAGGCCGATTTCAACGTCGTGCTGTACCCGGAGATCGCCGACGTCGCGGCGCGCTGGCTGGAGCGGCGCTTCGGCCAGCCGACGGTGCGCACCGTGCCGATCGGCGTCGCCGCCACGCGGGAGTTCGTCGCCGAGGTGGCGCGGGTGGCCGGCCTCGACGCGGCGGCGGTCGAGCAGCACTCGAACCTGCCGTGGTACTCGCGCTCGGTCGACTCCACCTACCTGACCGGCAAGCGGGTGTTCATCTTCGGCGACGCGACCCACGCGATCGCCGCCGCCCGGGTCGCCTCCGACGAGCTCGGCTTCAAGGTGGTGGGTCTCGGCTGCTACAGCCGCGAGTTCGCCCGCGAGATACGCGCCGCCGCCGCCGGCTACGGCCTCGAGGCGCTGATCACCGACGACTATCTCGAGGTCGAGGCGCAGATCACCGCACTGCAGCCGGAGCTGGTGCTGGGGACGCAGATGGAGCGCCACGTCGCCAAGCGCCTCGGCATGCCGTGCGCGGTGATCTCGGCACCGGTGCACGTGCAGGACTTCCCCGCCCGCTTCTCGCCGCAGATGGGCTTCGAGGGCGCCAACGTGCTGTTCGACAGCTGGGTGCATCCGCTGATGATGGGCCTGGAAGAGCACCTGCTCGGCATGTTCCGCGACGATTTCGAGTTCACCCCGGACGCGGCGCCGTCGCATCTCGCCGCCCACGCGGAACCGCAGCCGGCGCCGGCCGCCAGCGCGGTCATCGAGTCCGCCGGGGCGGCGACCTGGGCGCCGGATGCGGAGCGCGAGCTCGGCCGCATCCCGTTCTTCGTGCGCGGCAAGGCGCGCCGGAACACCGAACAGTTCGCGCGCCAGCAGGGGCTCTCCACGATCACCGTCGAGGCATTGTACGATGCAAAAGCGCACTTCGCCCGCTGAGATGGTTCCGCTGCGCGTCGTCATCGTGACGATGGACAGTCACCTGAGCCAAGCTGCGTCGGCGGCGCACGCCACGCTGCGACGCGAGATGCCGGGCCTCGAGCTCGCCGTCCACGCCGCGGACGAGTGGGCCGCCGATGCCGCCGCTCTCGAGGCCTGCCACCAGGACATCGCGCGCAGCGACATCGTCATCGCGACGATGCTGTTCCTCGAGGACCACATCCGCCCGGTGCTGCCGGCGCTGCAGGCGCGTCGCGAGGGGTGCGATGCGATGTTCTGCTTCATGTCCGCCGGCGAGGTGGTGAAGCTGACCCGTATGGGCCGCTTCGACATGAGTGCAGAGGCCACCGGCGTGATGGCGATGCTCAAGCGCCTGCGCGGCGGTGCCAAGGGCAAGCCCGGCGGCTCCGGCGGCCGCAACCAGATGAGCATGCTGCGCCGGCTGCCGAAGCTGCTGCGCTACATCCCGGGCACCGCGCAGGACATGCGCACCTACTTCCTCGGGCTGCAGTACTGGCTGGCGGGCTCGGAGATCAACCTCGCCAACATGGTCCGCATGCTGGTCGACCGCTACGCCAGCGGCGCGCGCCAGCCGCTCGCCGGCACGCTCAGCGTGGCGGCACCGGTCGAGTATCCCGATGTCGGGCTGTACCATCCGCGCGCCAGGAGCACGATCGCGACCAGCCGGCGCGAGCTTCCCGGCTTCGGACGCGCCGAGGGGGGCCGCGGCACGGTCGGGCTGCTGCTGCTGCGCTCCTACGTGCTGGCCGGCAACGCGGCGCATTACGACGGCGTCATCGAGGCGCTCGAGGCGCGCGGCCTGCGGGTGGTGCCGGCCTTCGCCTCGGGGCTCGACCAGCGTCCGGCGGTGGAAGCCTACTTCATGCGGGACGGCGTGCCGGACGTCGATGCGGTCATCTCGCTGACCGGATTCTCCCTGGTCGGCGGTCCCGCCTACAACGACGCCAAGGCCGCCGAGGAGATCCTGACGCGGCTCGACGTGCCGTACCTCGCGGTGACCCCGGTCGAGTTCCAGACCCTGGAGCAGTGGCGCGCGGATGCGCGTGGCCTGCTGCCGGTGGAAGCGGCGATGATGGTGGCGATCCCCGAGCTCGACGGCGCAATCGGCTCCATGGTGTTCGGCGGCCGCTCGGAGGCGTCGCAGGAAGGCCGCCGCCAGATGTCGGCCGATCCCGAG
>CAXTOE010000386.1:0-759 GCA_964245685.1 uncultured Acetobacteraceae bacterium
GAACGCGTATTGGGCGATCGCCCTGTACGGCGCAACCACCCAGCCCTCTTTGTGCGGCCGGGCGGCTCCGCTCGTGCCCGAAGACACCCGACGCCCGGACCCTTACCCGCGAGCGGGCGAGGGTCGTGTCTTGCGTCCTCAGTTCTTCGTCTTGTCGACCAGCTTGTTGGCGCCGATCCACGGCATCATCGCGCGCAGCTTCTCGCCGACTTCCTCGATCTGGTGGGCGTTGTTCTTGGCGCGGGTCGCCTTGAACGAGGTCTGGTTGACCCGGTTCTCGAGCATCCAGTCGCGGGTGAACTTGCCCGACTGGATGTCGGTGAGCACGCGCTTCATCTCGGCCTTGGTCTCGGGCGTGATGATGCGCGGGCCGGTGACGTATTCGCCGTATTCGGCGGTGTTGGAGATCGAGTAGTTCATGTTGGCGATGCCGCCCTCGTAGATCAGGTCGACGATCAGCTTCACCTCGTGCAGGCACTCGAAATAGGCCATCTCGGGCGCGTAGCCGGCCTCGACCAGGGTCTCGAAGCCGGCCTTGATCAGGTCGACGAGGCCGCCGCAGAGCACGACCTGCTCGCCGAACAGGTCGGTCTCGCACTCTTCCTTGAAGGTGGTCTCGATGATGCCGGCGCGGCCGCCGCCGATCGCCGAGGCATAGGAGAGCCCGAGGTCATGGGCATTGCCGGAGGCATCCTGCGCGATGGCGATCAGACACGGCACCCCGCCGCCTTTCTGATATTCCGACCGCACGGTGTGGCC
>CAXTOE010000386.1:769-3267 GCA_964245685.1 uncultured Acetobacteraceae bacterium
CAGCTTCACCTCGTGAAGGCACTCGAAATACGCCATCTCAGGGGCGTAGCCGGCTTCCACCAGGTCTCGTAGCCGCCCTTGATCAGCTCCACCAGGCCGCCGCACAGCACCGCCTGCTCGCCGAACAGGTCGGTCTCGCACTCCTCGCGGAAGCTGGTCTCGATGATGCCGGCGCGCCCGCCGCCGATGGCACTCGCGTACGACAGCGCGATGTCCAGCGCGTTGCCGGACGGGTCCTGCGCCACCGCCACCAGGCAGGGCACGCCGCCGCCGCGCTGATACTCCGAGCGCACGGTGTGGCCGGGACCCTTGGGCGCGATCATGAACACGTCCAGGTCGGGACGCGGCTCGATGACGCGGAAATGGATCGCGAGCCCGTGCGCGAAGGCCAGCGCCGCACCCTGCTTCAGCCGCCCCGCCAGCTGCTCGGCATAGAGGTCGCCCTGCCCCTCGTCGGGCGTCAGCACCATCACCACGTCGGCCCAGGACGCCGCCTCCGCGGGCGTTATCACGCGCAAGCCCGCGGCCTCGGCCTTGACGACGCCGGCGGAGCCCGCGCGCAGGCCTACGGCCAGATCGGTGACGCCGCTGTCCTTGAGGTTGTTGGCGTGCGCGTGACCCTGGCTGCCGTAGCCGATGATCGCCACGCGCTTGGACTTGATCAGGTTCACGTCGGCATCGCTGTCGTAATAGACGCGCATGGGGAGATCCTCTCCTGGGATGGTCAGATGGTGCGCGGCCCGCGCGCGATCGCGGCGATGCCGGAACGGGAGATCTCGACCAGGCCGAGCGGGCGCATCAGCTCGATGAAGGCGTCGAGCTTCTCGGTGGCACCGGTCAGCTCGAACACGAAGCTGCCGGTGGTGGTGTCGACCGGGCGTGCCCGGAACGCGTCGGCGATGCGCAGCGCCTCCGAGCGCAGCTCGCCGGTGGAGACCACCTTGATCAGCGCCATCTCGCGCGCGACGTGCGGCCCGTCGAGGGTCAGGTCGGAGACGCGGTGCACCGGCACCAGCCGGTCGAGCAGCGCCTTGATCTGCTCGATCACCATCGGCGTGCCAGACGTCACGATGTTGATGCGCGAGCGGCCGCGGCCGTCCTCGACGGGAGCCACGGTCAGGCTCTCGATGTTGTAGCCGCGTCCGGAGAACAGGCCGATCACCCGCGCCAGCACGCCGCTCTCGTTCTCCACCAGCACGGAGATCACCGCCCTGGTCTCGGTGTCGTCTGTCGTCGCCATGTGATTTCCTGAGCAAGGCCAGGGCGCCGCCCTGGACCCGCCAGGGCCTGAGGCCCTGGACCCCGTTATGTTTAGACCAGCATCAGGCCTTCGTCAGTGATGCGGGCGGCCTGCTCGCTCTGCTCGGGGCCCAGGATCATCTCGTTGTGCGCAGCACCCGAGGGGATCATCGGGAAGCAGTTCTCCGTCTCGTCGACGCAGATGTCGGCGATCACCGGGCCGTCATGCGCGAGCATCGCCCGGATCACGTCGTCGAGCTCGCCGAGCTTCGTCGCGCGCATGCCGGTGCCGTGGAAGCTCTCTGCCAGCTTGACGAAGTCGGGCAGCGCCTCGCTGTAGCTCTCGGAATAGCGGCTGCCGTGCAGCAGCTCCTGCCACTGCCGCACCATGCCCATGTAGCGGTTGTTCAGGATGAACAGCTTCACCGGCAGGCGGTACTGGCAGATCGTGCCCAGCTCCTGGATGTTCATCAGCGTGCTGGCCTCGCCGGCGATGTCGATCACCAGCGCGTCCGGATGGCCGATCTGCACGCCCACCGCCGCCGGCAGGCCGTATCCCATGGTGCCGAGCCCGCCGCTGGTCATCCAGCGGTTCGGCTCGGGGAACGAGAAGTGCTGCGCCGCCCACATCTGGTGCTGGCCGACCTCGGTGGTGACGAACACGTCGCGCCCGGTCTCGTAGGCGAGCGCGTTCAGCCGGCGTATCGCGTGCTGCGGCTTGATGATCGCCGAGGGCGACGGGTCCTGGCCGTAGCGCAGGCAGTCGATGCCGCGCCAGCCGTCGATGCGGCGCCACCAGCCCGCCAGCGCCTCTCGGTCGGGCTCGGCGGGATCCGCGTGCCAGGCCTCGATCATCATCTCGAGCGCGCGTCCGGCATCGCCGATCACGGCCACGTCGACGGGCACGATCTTGTTCACCGAGGACGGGTCGATATCGACGTGGACCTTTAGCGAGCCCGGCGAGAACGCGTCCAACCTCCCGGTGACGCGATCGTCGAAGCGGGCGCCGATATTGATCAGCACGTCGCAGCCGTGCGTCGCCATGTTGGCCTCGAGCGTGCCGTGCATGCCGAGCATGCCGAGGCACTGCGGGTCCGTGGTGGGGTAGGCGCCCAGCCCCATCAGGGTCGAGGTGCAGGGGTAGCCGGTCAGCCGCACCAGCCGGCGCAGCGCCTCCGAGGCGGCGGGTCCGGCGTTGATCACGCCGCCGCCGGTGTAGAACAGCGGTCGCTTCGCGCGCTTGATCAGCGCCACCGCCT
>CAXTOE010000387.1:0-3264 GCA_964245685.1 uncultured Acetobacteraceae bacterium
CCCCCCCCCGCGCGCCGGCCCCCGCCGCCCGCCCCCCCCCGCGCCCCCCCCCCCCCCCCCCCCCCCTCCCCCGGATCCGACAGCTCCAGCAACGCCGCCGCAGTGTCGGCTTCGGGGATCTCGATGCCGCGCAGCTTGCGCGCCACGACCCGGGTGCGCCGCCGCGCCTCCTCGATCGAGCTCGACATCGCCGAGGCGTTGCGGCCCAGCTTCTCGAGCACCCCGTCCATCTTCAGCATCTCCTGGCGGGTGGCGCCGAGCAGCTGGCTGATGATCTCGGTCTTCTCCTCCAGCGCCAGGGTGACGTAGCCGAGGTGGATCGTGCGCAGCAGCGCCGGGATCAGGCTGGGGCCCATCACCAGCACCCGCTGCAGCCGCCCGATCTCGTCGATCAGTCCGGGGATGCGCGCGATCTCGGCATACAGCCCGTCGGTGGGCAGGTAGAGCACGGCGAACTCGACGGTGATCGGGGGGACGATGTACTTGCCGGCGATCTTGCGCGCCTCCAGCCGCAGCGTGGTCTCGAGTGCGCGTCGCGCCGCGCGCTCGGCCTCGGCGTCGACCTGCTCGACCGCCTGCAGCAGGCGCTCGTAGGCCTCCACCGGGAACTTGGAGTCGATGGCGAGCAGCGGCCTCGCCTGGGTGGCCCTCGCCTCCGTCCCACTGGCGCCGCGCACCGGCATGCGGACCGCGAACTCGACCACCTCGGCGCTGCCGGCGGTGAGGCGGCAGTTGCTCTCGTAGGCGCCGGTGGGCAGCACGTCGTCGAGGATGGCGCGCAGCTGCGCCTCGCCCCAGCCGCCGCGGGTCTTGACGTTGGAGAACAGGCGCTTGAGGTCGCCGATCTGCGCGGTCATGGCGCTGACCTCGCCCATCGCCTTCTGCACTGCGCCGAACTGCTCCAGCACGCGCTGGAAGCTGGTCTGCATCTGCTTCTCGACCGCGGCGTGCAGCTGCTCGTTCACCGAGGCCTGGATCGCGCTGAGCCGGATCGCCGACTGCTCCGACATCTCGCGCAGCGCGGTGGCGAGTGCGAGGCGCGACTCGCCCTGCTCGCGGGCGATGACGGTGGTGAGCTGGCCCAGCCGCTCGCTCATGTCGTTGCGGTTCTGCTCGACGCGTCCGATCAGCACCCGCTCGATCTCGGCGAGCCGGCCGCGCCCGGTCTCGGCCTCGCTGGCGCGTGCCGACTGATCGCGCTCGACCAGGAAGCCGAGACGTCGCAGCATCTCCGCCTGCTCGCGCGCCTGCGGCGACATCTCGGGGTCGCGCAGCGCGCGCAGCACCAGCAGCGAGAGCACCAGGGCGGCGATTGCGGCCAGGGCGGCGACGGCAGCGAGGGGGTCGAAAATTAGCGTCACGTTTCCGCCTTTTGGCAACTTATACATCTATTGAAGTCATATGGCGAACTCGTGTATAGGCTTCGCTTAGCAGGAGCAATCCCCGATGCCGTCACCAGCAGCACTTTCCCGACCGGATCCCGGGCCGCCACCGGCGATGCTCGACGTCAGCCAGCAGGAGGCGGTGGCGATGCTGCGCGCGGCGTTCCAGCTGTTCGTGCGCTGGCAGCTCGACGCGGCCCAGTCGCGGCGCCTGCTCGGCTCGCCGAGCGAGCGCACCTTCCAGCGCTGGAAGGGCGGCGAGGTGGCGTCGATCCCGCACGACACGGTGTGCCGGCTCGGCGACCTGATGGGGATACACAAGGCGCTGCGCTACATGTTCGCCGAGCCGCAGCGCGGCTACGAGTGGATACGCCGGCCGAGTGCGGCGTTCGGCGGGCATTCTGCCCTCGACCGCATGCTGCAGGGCAGGCCCTCGGACCTGTCGTCGCTGCGGGCCTACCTGGACGCCGAGCGCGCCGCGTGGTGAGTGCCGCCGCGGCGGTCGACGACACGCTCCACCGCGAGCCCTCGGCCACCACGGCGCGGGTGCGCTGGAAGAGGTCGCACCGGATCATCCGCACCATCTATCCGCCGGTGCACCTGTTCGAGGACATCGCCGATCCGGCGGACTGGGAGCTGATCGCGCGGGCGGAGGCGCGCACCAACCCGCGCATACACGACCAGATCGGCAATCTCGGGCTGGTGCCGCCGGAGCGTCGGGTCAGCGGCCATACGGCGACGCTGGTGATGGGCGCCTTCACCCACGCCTCGACGTCGCGCCCGAGCCGCTTCTCGGACGGCCGGTTCGGGCTGTGGTATTGCGGCGACCGCTTCGAGGTGGCGCTGGCGGAGACCGCCTATCATTTCGAGCGCTTCATGCGCGACACCGGCGAGCCGGCCGGCGACGCCGACTTCCGCGAGCTGAGCTGCGGCATCGGCGGCCTCCTGCACGACCTGCGCAAGTCCGATCCGGAAGGGTGCCTGGCGCCGGACGATTGGGCGCCGGGACAGGCGCTGGGCCGGCGCGTGCGCGCGGAGGGCGCGGATGGGGTGGTCTATCGCAGCGTGCGCACGGCGGTCGGGCTCGCCGCCGGCCTGTTCTGGCCGAACTGCGTGACGCTGCCGGTGGTGCAGGCCCGCCAGCTGCGCTACCGCTGGGACGGCAGCCGGATGACGGCCTGGTTCGAGCACGGCACACGCGACTGGGTCGAGTACGAGGCGGCCTGACGCGTCCGCGGCCCGAACCAGGATAGTCTGGCGGCTGGAAGCTCAGACCGGGATCAGGACCCTGGCGGAGCTGCCGTAGACCGGTACCCCCTTCTCCGCCGGGACCCGACGCAGGTCGGCGTCGTCCAGCGCCAGCGGGCCGGCGAAGCCGGGCGGCAGCGTGACCAGCTTCAGCGTCGCGGCCGCGTTGATCAGGGTGCGGAAGCGGTCGAACGACTTGCGCCGCAGCGCCGCACTCGAGGGCGTGGGCAGGCCCGACACCGCCTCCAGCGCCTCGTCCGAGACGGTGCAGCTGATCCGGCGCATGCCGTCACGCACCTCGAACCGGGTGCCGCCCTCGGTGCCGCTCATCCCTGGTGTCCCCCCTGCGCGTCGCCGCCCGCCGGCTCGTCGTGCACCGAGACCATCGCCTCGGTGGTGATCAGCAGCCCGGCGATCGATGCCGCGTTCTGCAGCGCCACCCGCACCACCTTGGTCGCATCCACGATGCCGGCCTCGACCATGTCCCTGTACTGGACGCCCTGCGCGTCGAAGCCGAAGCTGTAGGAGGCGTCCCCGAGCACCCGCGCCGCGACCACCGCGCCGTCGACACCGGCGTTGATCGCGATCTGCCGCAGCGGCGCCTGCGCCGCCCTGCGGACGATCTCGATGCCGA
>CAXTOE010000388.1:0-3252 GCA_964245685.1 uncultured Acetobacteraceae bacterium
GTGCTGCGGCGTCCGCGCCTTCCTCGGCATCCCGTACGGCCATGTTCCGGGGCGCTTCAGGGCGGCGGTGCCGGCGGCGCCCTGGGACGGGATACGCGAGGCCGACCGCTTCGGGCCGATCGCGGTGCAGCGCCTCGGCAGCGCCGCGTCGCACGACAGCAGCGAGCAGTGCCTCTCGGTCAATGTCTGGACGCCGGACGCGATCCCGGATCGCGGACGGCCGGTGCTGGTATGGGTGCATGGCGGCTCCAACGTCAGCGGCGCGTCGAGCCAGCCGATCTTCGACGGCGCCCGCTTCGCCCGCTCCGGCGTGGTCTGCGTCACCTTCAACTACCGGCTCGGCGTGTTCGGCTTCCTCGAGCTCGGCGATGCGATCGACGGCCGCTACCGAGGCTGCGGCAATAACGGGCTGCGCGACCAGATTCTGGCGCTGCGCTGGGTGCGCGACAACATCGCGGCATTCGGCGGCGATCCCGGACGCGTCACCCTGGGTGGCGAGTCGGCGGGTGCGAAGGACGTCGCCGCCCTGCTGTCGTCGCCGCCGGCGCGCGGCCTGTTCTCGCGCGCCATCCTGGAGAGCGGCGGTGGCCGCACCGTGCTGTCGCTGTCGCAGGCGCACGCGGTGCGGCGACGCTACCTGACCCTGCTCGGCCTGCCGCCGGATCGTGCCGACCGGCTGCCCGGTCTCGACACCGACCGCCTGATCGAGGCGCAGCACGCGCTGATGCTGGATACGCCGTTCAGCTACCCGCTGCGGCCGCTGATCGACGGCACGCTGCTGCCGGCGATGCCGGAGACCGCGATCGCGCTCGGCAGTGCCGCGCGCGTGCCGCTGCTGCTCGGCACCAACCGCGACGAGGCGCGGCTGTTCCTGCCGCCGGGCGCCGCGTCGCGGCCGCTGGACGGGCACAGCCTGTCGAACATGGATGCCGGCCGCTTCGAGGCCATCCTGTCGCGCTACGACGCCTCCATGACGGCGCCGGCCCCGGCGGAGATACGCTGGCGCGCGCTGACCGCGGAGGAGTACTGGATCCCGTCGGTGCGCGTCGCCGAGGCGCAGAGCGGGGCCGGCGGCGTCGCCTGGATGTATCGCTTCGACAAGCGGGCGGAGTCCGGCCCGTTCGCGGGGCGTGCCGCGCACGTCTCGGAACTGCCCTACGTGTGGAACAACCCCGAGGATCCGCAGCTGGCACCGCTGATCGAGGGGTTCGACGCCTCGCTCGCCGAGCGGATCCACGCCGCCTGGGTCGCCTTCATCGCCGGCGGCCCGCCGGCCGCACCGGGGCTGCCGGACTGGCCGCCCTATGACGGCCGCACCCGCACGACGATGATCCTCGACCGGGTCAGCCGGCTGCAGGACGATCCCGAGCAGGCGGAGCGGCGGCTCTGGTCGCGCCTGTTCCTGGCCGACGCGACGCGCTGAGCCGTTGCCGACGCATCCGCGCCGGCGCCGGCCCGTGCGCTTCCCGCGTCAGACCGAGTAGTACATCTCGAACTCGACCGGATGCGGCGTGTGCTCGAAGCGATAGACCTCCTTCCACTTGATCTCGCAGTAGCTCTCGATCTGGTCCTGCGAGAACACGCCACCCTCGAGCAGGAAGGCGTGGTCGGCGGCGAGCGAGACCAGCGCCTCGCGCAGCGAGCCGCAGACGGTCGGGATGCTGTGCAGCTCCTCCGGCGGCAGGTCGTAGAGGTCCTTGTCCATCGCCTCGCCGGGATGGATCTTGTTCTTGATGCCGTCCAGCCCGGCCATCAGCATCGCCGCGAAGGCCAGGTACGGGTTCGCGGTCGGATCGGGGAAGCGCACCTCGACGCGCTTGGCCTTCGGGCTGGTCGCGTACGGGATGCGGCACGAGGCGGAGCGGTTGCGCGCCGAATAGGCGAGCAGCACCGGCGCCTCGAAGCCCGGGATCAGGCGCTTGTACGAGTTGGTGGACGGGTTGGTGAAGGCGTTCAGCGCCTTGGCGTGCTTGATGATGCCGCCGATATAGTACAGCGCGCTGTCCGACAGGTCGGCATAGCCGTTGCCGCCGAACACCGGCTTGCCGTCCTTCCAGATCGACTGGTGCACGTGCATGCCCGAGCCGTTGTCGCCGTAGATCGGCTTGGGCATGAAGGTCGCGGTCTTGCCGTAGGAGTGCGCGACGTTGTGGATGCAGTATTTATAGATCTGCATCTGGTCGGCCATCTTGGTCATCGAGCCGAACTTGGTGCCGAGCTCGTGCTGGCTCTGCGCCACCTCGTGATGGTGCTTCTCGATGATCAGGCCCATCTCGCCCATCGTCGAGAGCATCTCCGCGCGCAGGTCGTTCTCGCTGTCGACCGGGGGCACCGGGAAGTAGCCGCCCTTCACCGCCGGGCGGTGGCCCATGTTGCCTTCGGGGTAGTCCTTCATCGAGGCCCCCGGACCCTCGATGCTGTCGGTCTGGTACATCGCGAAGTTGGCGCCGCTGCCGAACTTCACGCTGTCGAAGATGAAGAATTCCGCCTCGGGGCCGAAGAAGGCGGTGTCGCCGATGCCGGTCGACTTCAGGTACTGCTCGGCGAGCTTGCTGGTGCCGCGCGGGTCGCGGTTGTAGAGCTGCCCGGTCGAGGGCTCGACGATGTCGCAGAACAGGATCAGCTGCGGCTTCGCCGCGAACGGATCCATCACCGCGGTCTCCGGATCGGGCATCAGGATCATGTCGCTCTCGTTGATCGCCTTCCAGCCGGCGATCGACGAGCCATCGAACATGATCCCGTCGCGGAACACGTCCTCGTCGATGGTCGAGACGTGTTGCGTGGTGTGCTGCCACTTGCCTCGCGGGTCGGTGAAGCGCAGGTCCACGTACTCGACCGAGTGCTCCTGCAACTGCTCCATCACCTTCGCGACGTGGTCGGGCGCGGGCGCGGCCGGAGGCGGGACGGGAGCAGTCGCCGACACTTTTTTCGCCATATGGGATACCTTGCTGGTTGCGGCCGCACCGCGCGGCCTTGAGGGAAAGTGGGAGGCGGGGTCCAGCGCGAAGCTGAGCAATCAGCGTGCCACGTTCGGTCGCCTGCGCAAGCCGGGTGGCCGCGCTGTCACGGCTAAATTGCGCCCGGACCGCAGCCGGCGCGCCTCAGATCGCGTCCTCGCCGCGCTCCCCGGTGCGGATGCGCACCACCTCGTCGAGCGTGCTGACGAAGATCTTGCCGTCGCCGATTCGCCCGGTGCGCGCCGCCTCGGTGATCGCCTCGATCGCCCGTTCCGCCACCCGGTCCTCGCAGACC
>CAXTOE010000389.1:0-2835 GCA_964245685.1 uncultured Acetobacteraceae bacterium
GCCGGCGACGGCGAGCCGCTGTCGCTCGCGGCGGCGGGGAGGCAGGCCGGGGCGTGGGGCATCGTGCACGGGCTGGCGACGCTCTTGATCAACGGTCGGTTGACCCCGATCCTAAGCCGTCTCACACCCGGAACGAAACCGGAAGCGCTGATCGATGCGGCCCTGGCCACGCTGTCGCTGAAGGAATGAACGTGCCGTCTCGGGGCACGTCCTGGTGAGGGCCAGTGCTCCCGGTTGTCCTGCTAGTTCTTCGGGACCTTCTCCTTGTCCTTGCCCGGGTTGGAGGTGTTCACCAGCTCCGGCGACCCGCGCGCCGACAGCTTCTGCACCTGGCCGAGATCGATGCGCCTGGCGCGCGGGACCGGTGACAGCTTCTGCGGCATGCCGGTCTCCATCGCCCGGATGATGCCTTCCAGCACCTGGACGTCGGCATAGCCCTCTTCGCCGTCCGGCTCCGGATCGGTGTCGTTGAGGACGCAGTCGGAGAAGTACTTCAGCTCGCCGCCGAAATGGTCGGTGTTCTTGAAGCTCTTGCCGCTCTGGCTCTCGCCGATGGTGATCGATTGCTCGAGCGGCTTGCCGTACATGTAGCCGGGGTTCATCTGCACGCTGCCCTTGGTGCCGACCACCACGTAGCTGTCGATCGTGTTGGCGTAGTACGACAGCACGAACTGTGCGATGCGTCCCTCGGGAAAGCGCAACGTCACCGCAACCGTGTCGTCGAGGTCGCCCAGTCCCGCCTGCGGATGACGGGTGCCGATCGCGGAGACCACCTCCGTCGGTTCGGCGCCGAAGATGTAGCGTGCGGCATTGACCGGGTACGGGCCCATGTCGAGCACCGGCCCCGCGGCGATCCCGCTCTGAGCGCGATGGCCGTCCGGTGCGACCATCTGCGTGAAGGTCGAGCTGAACAGGATGACCTCGCCGAGGCTGCCGTCACGGACCATCTCGATGGTCGCGAGCCTCGCCGGCTCGAAATGCAGCCGGTAGGCGACCATCAGCTTGGCGGCCGAGTGGCGTTGCGCGTCCAGGATCTGGCGGCATTTCTCGGTGGAGACTTCCAGCGGCTTCTCCACCAGCACGTGGATGCCGGCCTTCAGCGCCGGGACCGCGAACTCGGCGTGCCGCCAGTTCGGCGTGGCGAGGTAGATCGCGTCCACCGTCCCCGAGTGCAGCATCTGCTCGAACTGGTCGTAGCCGTAGCTCTCGGTGACGCCGTACTGCGCGCCGACCAGTCGCGCCTTCTCAGGATCGCCGGTCACGAACGCCGTGACCTCCGAGTTGCCGGTGTGCGCGACGCCCGGCAGCATCGCCTCCTGCGTGATGTCGCCGAGTGCCACGAAGCCGTAGCGGACCTTCCTGTCGGAGCCGAGCCCGAGGGCCGATTTGATGCGCATCGCCGTGCCTTCCTTTGCCTGATCCGACTGCAGACCGGCGAGGCGGCAAAGGTTCTGCGCACGACGCCGTGACGGGGGCACCGCCCCCACCCAGACGATCGGCCAGGAGGCAGTCAACGCTGCGCGACCGTCCCGGCCATCGTCACCCAGTGGCTGTGCCCGTCGTCGAACACCATCATGCCGGTGCCGCCGTTCGCGGTCTCGCCGGGCTTCAGGCAGTTCGAGCACTCGACCTGGTTGCCCACGTGACCCGTCGCGGGAAGCGAGGCGTAGGCATAGCTCGGGAAGCTCACCGGCGTCTGGAACGTGGCGGCGCCGCTCACCGACAAGCCGGTCGCCGTCACGGTGCCGACGCTGAGGCCGGCCGCCGCACCGGTGGAGTCGATCAGCTTCGCCGTGCTGGAGGCGTTGTAGAGGGAGAGGGATCTCGCTCCGGACGCGGCTGTGGTCAGCGAGAGCGCCTTGTCGTTGCCGGGCGTGATGTTGCCGGTGGCCGAGAGGTTGCCGGAACTGTCCGAGCCGAACAGCTTGAACAGAGAGGCCGCCGTGTTCGCGGTCTCGATATAGACCGAGAAGCCGGTCGCCGTGCCGGTGCCACTCGGCACGACGATGTCACCCTCGCCGCCGTAGTTCGTCGCGTTCCAGGTGAGCTGTACCTGACCGGTCGAGAGCGACCTGGCTCCGTTCGAGCCCGAGATCAAGCCGCCAGTGCCGATGACCGGAATCGATGACGTCAAGGCGGCGCCGCTGGCCGCGGAGCCTACGATCAGATTTCCGGAGCCGTCCGTCGCCAACCTGGCACCAGCGGTGCTGCCGCTCAGGAACTGCTCCGTTCCGGTGATGCTCGCACCGCCCAGCAAGGTGGCGAGGCCGGTCGCCTTCACCGCGCCGCCGCCGAGGATGTCGCCGCTGGTCGAGACCGTGCCGCTGGTGTTCACGGTCAGGCCGGCGCCGCCATATCCCAGCAGGCCGACGGAGCCGGGGCTACCGGCGACGTTGAAGGCGAGGCAGCTCTGCCGGTTCGGGCTCGGGCCCGCCTGTCGTGCGGCACCTTCGTAATAGCACCAGTCGACTTCGGTTCCCAACCAACCCGTTGTCGTCGCCACCTTCGTCATGGATGCGACGAGGTTTACCTGCTGGTTGCTGGTGGTGTAGCCGGCAAACTGCCCCATGGGCGCGCTGGTGCCGACAGCCTCCGTTCCCTGGTCGCCCAGTCCGAACGGATTGTAGCCGTTCAGCGCGTTGCTGACGAAGGCATCGGTGTGATCGCCGTCGGCGGCCTGGAAGCATGTCGCCCACTGGCCGCCGCAGTAAAATGCATGGCTGTCGCTGGCCGGAAGGACGTAGTGGGAGGTCGCGGGATTGGTGCTGTTCGGGACCTGTCCTACCCCTTTATAAACTTCGACCAGCCCATCGAAATGCTGCTTGTAATCTACGG
>CAXTOE010000389.1:2845-3236 GCA_964245685.1 uncultured Acetobacteraceae bacterium
CTACGGTGTCGTAGTCGAAGTGGTCATCCTCGGTGCCGCACTCGCGGACCTGGGTGTTGACGGTGCCGAAGTCGTTGGTGCCTCCGGTGTCGTTGCCACCGAGCTGACAGACATAATTGGCGGGAAACGCCTTGGTGATGGCGCCGATGAACAGGGCTGCATGAGGATAGTTGGTGCGGATCGTGTCGTAGGTGGTGCCCGGAGTGCCGGTCGTGTTCGAGCCCGGAATCGACCAGCTGCCGACGGTGATCGTGGTGCTGGTCGCGGTGGCGGCGATGGAGGACACCTGGCCGGCATAGGTATGGATCGGCAGCGTCGCGGTGTAGCCGGCGGGCAGCACGTAGCCGTCGGTGCTGTTGGTCATCATGTCCAGTGATGGTCGAGCCTGGAT
>CAXTOE010000390.1:0-1384 GCA_964245685.1 uncultured Acetobacteraceae bacterium
AACCGCGACGACGGCTCGCCCGCCGGCTTCGGTCCGGTGGCGCGCTACGGCACCGCGCCCTGGGCCGAGGACTGGAGCTTCCTGCGCAACCCGTCGCTGAGCGACGACTTCTTCGATCCGCTGAAGTTCATCCCGCTCAACCCGAGCAAGAGCATCTACCTGACGCTGAGCGGCGACGAGCGGCTGAAGAACTGGTTCGAGAACCGGCCCTTCCTGGGCACCCAGAAGCCCGACGATTCCGGCCGCCTGACGGTGCGCGGCCTCTATGGTGCCGACCTGCATCTCGGTCCCGATTTCCGTGTCTTCGCCCAGCTGGTGCAGGGCGACGGCGGCGGCTGGAACGCCTACGGCTACAACGGCACCTACCGCACCCGCCTCGACCTGGAGCAGCTGTTCGGCGAGGTGACGCTGCCGCTCGCCGGCGCCAAGACCGGCGTGCTCCTCGGGCGTCAGCAGTTCCTCGACGCGCCGAACTACGTGCTGTTCGCGCGCGAGACGCCGAACGTGCCGCTGTCGTGGAACGGCGCGCGCGGCTACGCGATCTGGCCGCGGGTGCGCATCGACCTGTTCGACTTCGTGCAGACCAACAACAACCCCTCGCAGCTGTTCCGCGACAACGAGAGCTGGAACGCGCGCCTGTTCGGCGCCTACGAGAGCTGGGCGCCCCCGGACTTCACGTTCCTCGGCCGGCCCGGGCACGTGTTCCTCGACTTCTTCTATTTCGGCTACGAGTACAACGGCACCTCGGCGGCGCTCCCGACCGCGTCCTCCACCGCCAACGGCTCCACCCTGCGCGACAACTACGGCACCCGCTTCTGGGGCAAGGCCGGACCGATCGAGTTCTCGCTCGGCGGCCTCTACCAGGGCGGCCAGTTCCGCTACGCGAACAGCGACCGCACACGCGGCGTCGAGGCGTATTCGATCAACACGGTGGTCGGCTACCGCATCAACCAGGTCTATACCCACCCGCTGCTGGCCCTGCAGAGCGACCTCTACTCGGGGGGCAACTACAACAAGAGCACCGGCAGCGTGGGCACCTACCAGGCGCCCTACAACGCCTCGACCAACTACCTCGACACCACGACCTACCTCGCGCCGTCGAACCTGATCGACACCGGTCCGGTGCTGGAGCTGGCGCCGAGCCGCTCGACCCTGGTGCGGGTGAAGGTGCCGGTGTTCTGGCGCGACAGCACCGACGACGCGGTCTACGGCTCCAGCCGCATCTACAGCTTCCGCGGCAAGTACAACGGCGGCTATGTCGGCACCACGCCGCAGGCGACGCTGGCTTGGCGGATCACCCGTCACCTGGCCTGGACCAACGACATCGCGCGCTTCTTCGCCTCGCACGACCTGCAGAAGGCGGGCGCCTCGGACGGCACCTACT
>CAXTOE010000390.1:1394-3219 GCA_964245685.1 uncultured Acetobacteraceae bacterium
ACCCTCGATTTTCGCTTCTGATCGCCCACACCGCGTCACCCTCCCGTCGCGACACCTTGCCCGCGGCCTCAGGCCGCGACATCAATCGTGTTCGTTGCGCTCGCGGAGTCGCACCGACCTGCCGCCGTGAAAATGCCACGCCGGCGTCGGATGCAGTGCGGCTCGCGCCTGAGGGGGATCATCTTGCAGCCTGTGCGACGACGTGAGCTGGTGCGGCGCGCCGCCGGCGCCTCGGTGGCGGCCTGGTTCGGACCGGGATCGATTCGGGCGCGTGCCGACGAACCGACCCCGGATCTCTCGCACGACGACCCGCGTCCGCGCCCCGGCCCGTTCGACGGCGCCAGCGTGCGGCGGCTGGCCCAGGCGATGGCGCGCCGCCCCTACCGGGCGCCGGATCCGCGGCTGCCGAAGCCGATCGACCACCTGGATTTCGACCAGTATCGCTCCATCCGCTTCCTCAAGCAGCGCGCGCTGTGGCACGGGCTGGGGCTGGGCTTCGAGGTCGAGTTCCTGCCGCGCGGCTTCCTCTACCGGCCGAGGATCGACATGTTCGAGGTCACGGCGGGGCAGGCGAGGCGCGTCGGCTACGACCCCGACCTGTTCGGCTACGAGGATCCGGCACTGCGCGTCGAGGGCGATCTCGGCTTCTCCGGCTTTCGCATCCACGCGCCGCTGAACCGGCCGGACTATCTCGACGAGGTGTGCGTCTTCCAGGGTGCGTCGTACTTCCGCGCGGTGGCGCGCGGGCAGGAGTACGGCCTGTCGGCGCGCGGCTTCGCCAGCGGCACCGGGAGCGCGCGCGGCGAGGAGTTCCCGCTGTTCTCCGCGTTCTGGCTGGAGCGGCCGCCGCCCGGCGGCGTCGTCGTGGTGCACGCCCTGCTCGACAGCCCCCGCGTGACCGGCGCGTTCCGCTTCACCATACGCCCGGGCGAGATGACCGTGTTCGACGTCGAGTCCGTGCTCTACCCGCGACGCGATCTCGCGGAAGCCGGCGTGGCGCCGCTCACCGGCATGTTCTACTTCGACGCCAACGACCGCTCGCGCGTCGACGACTGGCGCCCGGCGGCGCACGACAGCGAAGGGCTGTCGGTCTGGACCGGGCACGGCGAGCAGCTCTGGCGCCCGCTGGTCAATCCGGTGCAGCTGCAGTTCTCCGCCCTCGGCGACAGCGGCACGCACGGCTTCGGGCTGATGCAGCGCAAGCGCGCGTTCGACGACTTCCAGGACCTGGCGCTGAACTACCAGAAGCGGCCCAGCCTGTGGATCGAGCCGATCGGCGACTGGGGCGAGGGCGCGGTCGACCTGGTCGAGCTGCCGACGCCCAACGAGGTGAACGACAACATCGTCGGCTTCTGGCGTCCCAGGGAGCCGCTGCGGGCGGGCGGCGAGTACGCCTTCACCTACCGGATGCACTGGGGCTGGGACAACCCGTTCGCGACCAGGCTGGCGCGGGTGGCGCAGACCCGGATCGGCGGCGCCGACGACCATCGCGGCCGCATCGTCGCCATCGACTTCACCGGTGATGCGGTGCGCACGCTGCCGCCCGAGGCAAAGCTGCACGCCAACGTCGGCGCCTCGTCGGGGGGCGTGCGCGACGTGGTGGTCGAGCCGAACCCGGAGATCCGTGGCTGGCGCATCATCTTCCGCTTCGATCCCGGCGGTGCCGCCGCCGCCGAGCTGCACTGCACGCTGGCCAGCGACGCCGAGACCCTGTCCGAGACCTGGCTGTATCGCTGGACCCGGTGAGCATGTCGCCCGCGCAGCCACCGGAACCGGCCGCCCACGCCCGCTTCCTGCCCGAGGAGGCGCCGTTGCCGATGCCGCC
>CAXTOE010000391.1:0-266 GCA_964245685.1 uncultured Acetobacteraceae bacterium
CTCCTACGTTGTAGTCATCAGCATCCCGCCCTCCTCCATCGGTAAGGTTCTTCCATGTCCCGCCGCCTGCTCTCCCTGGCAGCACTCGCCGCCCCGCTCCTGACCCTCGTCGCCTGTCAGAGCCCCACGCCGGCGCAGCGCCGCCTGCTCGACTCCCTGGTCGGACGTCCTCCGGTCGAGGTGGTGCGCAACTTCGGGGTGCCGACCCGCACCTACACCACCGACGGCCACAGCTTCCTCGCCTACATCGAGGACGAGAGCAGCTA
>CAXTOE010000391.1:276-883 GCA_964245685.1 uncultured Acetobacteraceae bacterium
GCGGGGGTTCCGGGGTCTTCGGCGCCGGCGGCTTCTGCTAGGGCTGCTGGGTCGGTGGCGGTGGCTGCTGCGGGGTCGGGGGCTTCGTCGGGGGCGGCTATGGCGGCTTCGGCGGCTTCCCGCCGAGCTACTACAGCGCCAGCTGCCAGACCCTGTTCGAGGTCATCGACGACAAGGTCGCGTCCTGGTCGCGTCGCGGCAACGGTTGCTGATCGCGCTGCATCTCGTTACGCATGGTGTAGGGACCGGGGGCTGAAGGACCAGGCGCTGAGTGACCAGAAGCTGGGCGATGAGGGGAAGCGCATGAAGCGTCGGCGGCATATGGCGGGGCGGCTCGCGTTGGCCCTGTCCATGATGGCGGGTCTCGCCGGCTGCGAGAGTGGCGCCAGGCAGGATCCGCTGCTGGTACGCGGCAGCACCGACGACATCGTGTTCGCCAACGTGCCGTTGTCGCGCGACCGCACGGTCGATGAGAGTATCGTCGCCTCGCTGGAGCTCGCCGACTACGCGGTGGCCCTGGACCGGGCCGGGCTGCTCGACACGCTGCGCAACAGCGGCGACGATGCCGAGCTGGATCCGTCCATCGAGCGTCAACGCAGCGACATCG
>CAXTOE010000391.1:893-3215 GCA_964245685.1 uncultured Acetobacteraceae bacterium
GGCGGGGCGGCGCCACCCGCGGCCCCCCAACGGCCCGTGCACGGGGTCCGGGGTGCCTACCTAGCCGCTCGTGGCGGCGCAGCGCGACGCCGGCGGCGCGCTGCTGCAGCCGCGCAACCACGCGGACCTGCGCCGCCTGATGGCCTACACCATCGTGCCCGGCCGCTACACCGCGGCGAAGCTGCGACGCATTATCGCCGCCCGTGGCGGCGCCGTGGGGCTGACCACGCTCGACGGCCACGACGTGCTGAGCGTCTCGGTCGAGCCCGGCACCGGTCAGCTGCTGCTCGCCGACGCGCTCGGCCGCAGCGACCGGGTCTGGCTCGCCGACGTGCCGCAGTCCAACGGCGTGCTGTACGCGACGCAGTCGCTGCTGCTGCCGGACCGCATCGTGGCCGCCGCGGCACCGTCCGCGGGCACCTACGTGCCGGGCGACTACGGCACCGGAGTGGGCGCCCGCCGCTGAGCCGGGCCGGATGGCCCGGCGCCGGACGCGCATTTCAGCCGTACAGCGCGCCGAGCTGCGTCTGGGTCATCCCGTAGAGCTGGCTCTTGGTGAAGGCCGCGATCTGGTTCACCCTCAGGTAGTCGAGCTGCGTCGTGCCGACCGCGGCGACCTGCGCCTCCGACAGCGCGTCGATCGCGCCGGCGCTGAGCGCGCCGAACGCCGCCGGATCGAGCGACGCGATGTCGTCCGTCGACAGGCCCGGGATCTGCGACGGGTCCAGTGCGGCGCTCTGGTCGGCGAGTGCTGCGAACTGGTCCGTGGCCAGCGCCGCGAGCTGCGACGGCGAGAGGCCCGCCACCTGCTGCGCTCCGAGCGCGCCGAGCTGGTCGGTCGAGAGTGCTGCGATCTGCGCCGAGCCGAGTGCCAGCAGCTGGGTGGTGGTCAGGGCCGCGAGCTGAGCGGTGGCCAGCGAGGCCACCTGCGCCGCGTCGAGCCCGAGCGCGCCGGAGTAGGAGATCGCGCCGATCTGGTTGCCGGACAGCGCGGCCAGCGCGTCCTGCGACAGCGCGCCGACCTGGTCCGACCCAAGCGCCTGGATCTCGGCACTGGTGAAGCCTGCCACCTGCACGCCGAGGCTCGCGATGGTCGCGCTCGACAGGCCGGCGATCCCGGCCTGGGAGAAGCCCGCGAGCTGGCCGGTGGTCAGCGCCGTCACGGTGTCGTCGGGAAGTGACGCGACCTGCGCCGCACCGAGGCCGCCGAGCTGGGAGGCCAGCAGCAGGCCGACCCGCTCCCCGGCCGCCGACACGTCGAGCCCGGCGATCCCGGTCGGCGAGATCGCCGTGAACTGGAGGTCCGACAGGGCGGCGAGCTGGTCGGTGGAGAGCGACGCCACCTGCTGCGCGCCGAGTGCCGCGACCGCGTCGGTGCCGAGTGCTGCCAGCTGGCTCGTGCTCAGGCCGACGACGGCGTCGGTGGACAGGCCGCCGACGGCGACCGGCGCCAGCGAGGCAATCTGCTTGACGCTCAGGGCCGCGACCGCGCCGGTGGGGAGTGTCGCGGCCTGCGAGGCGGTGAGCGCTTGCAGCTGAGCCGTGGTCAGTGCCGCGAGCTGATCGCTGCCAAGGCTGCCGAGCGCCTCGCCCGACAGGCCCGGGAAGCCGAACGGCGACAGCGCCGCGAGTTGCGCGGTGCTCAGCTGCGCCGCCGCCTCGGCCGGGAGTGCCGCGAGCTGCGACGAGGTCAGCGCACCGACCTGGGCTGGGCTCAGCGCGGCCAGCTGGTCGTCGCTCAGGGCGGCGATGTTGGCGCTGCCGAGCGAGGCGACCTGGGCGCCGTCGAGGACGGCGAGCTGGCTCGCGTCCCAGACCCTGGTGCCGGCTGCGGACAGCCCGCCGATGCCCGCGGTGGACAGCGCCGCCACCTGCGACGTGGTGAGCGCGGCGACGGCATCGGTCGGAAGCGCCGCCGTCTGCGCGGCACCGAGCCCGTGCAGCTGGTCAGTGCCGAGCGAGAGCGCCTGCGCGGTGGAGAGCGCCTGCAGCTGCGCCGTCAGCAGTGCTGCGACCGCCGGCGTCGAGAGCGCGCTCACCTGGGCAGGCGCCAGCGCCGCGATCTCGTCGTTCCTCAACGCCGCGACCTGGAGCGGGACCAGGGTTGCGACCTGGGCCGTCGAGAGCGCACGCACCGCATCGGTCGACAGGCCGCCGACCGCCGAGGCCGACAGCGCGGCGATCTGCCCGCCACCGAGGGCGGCGAGGTCGGAGCCGCTGAGCGCGGCAGCCTGCGCGGAGCCGAGCATGGCGATCTGGCCCGGCGCCAGCAGCGCGATCCAGCCCGGCGAGAGCGAGGCGAGCTGAGCCGTGGTGAGCGCC
>CAXTOE010000392.1:0-3213 GCA_964245685.1 uncultured Acetobacteraceae bacterium
GAGACCCGCCGCGTCACGGTGCGGCGCGGATCCGGTCACCCCTTGCGCAGCATCCAGGCGGGTGCGGCCCGCCCGGCATCGCCGCGCCGCCCCACCCACTGCCCCAGCTCGGCGAGACTGCGCGGCCGCACCCCCTCCTGCCAGGGCAGCCCCGCCTTCTGGTCGAACACCCTGACCTCGCGCAGGCCGCCCTCCTTGAACTTCTGCAGGGCGACGCCGGTGCCGCGTGTCAGCTCCGGCACCTGGTCGAGCCCGAACACCAGCAGGCGCCGGTCGGCTCCCAGCACCGCCACCTGATCGCCCTGCGCCGGCACGCAGAGCAGGGCGCGCTCGCCCGGCTTCAGGTTGAGCACCTGGCGGCCGGTGCGCCTCTCCGCCAGCAGGTCCTCGGCGCGCACCAGCAGCCCGCGCCCGGCCGCCGACGCCACCAGCCAGCGCTCGCCCTCGCGCGCCACGAACAGGGCGATCAGATCCTCCTCGTTGGACAGCTCCACCATCAGCCGGATCGGCTGCCCGTCGCCCCGTCCGCGCGACAGCTCGCTCGCGCGCAGCGTGAAGGCGCGGCCGTCGGTCGCGAACCCGCACAGCCGGTCGGTGGTCCAGCACTCCAGCGCCCGCCGCAGCGCGTCACCCTCCTTGAATTTCTGCCCCGAGAGATCGACGCCGTGTCCCCGTGCCGCGCGTATCCAGCCCTTCTCCGACAGGATCACGGTGATCGGCTCGCGCTCGACCGCGCTGATCTGCGAGACGTCGACCGGCCTCGGCGGCTCCGCCAGGGTGCTGCGCCGCGCCCCGAGCTTGTCGGTCGCCGGCCTGCCGCCGCCGAACTTGCGTCGCATGGCCTCCAGCTCGGACGCGATCCGCTTCCAGCGCAGCTTCTCGCTGCCGAGCAGCGCCGTCAGCTCCGCCCGCTCCTGGCTCAGCGTCGCGTGCTCGCGGCGGATCTCCATCTCCTCGAGCCGGCGCAGCGAGCGCAGCCGCATGTTCAGCACCGCGTCCGCCTGCGTCTCGTTGATCGAGAACGCCGCCATCAGCCCCGGCCTGGGCTCGTCCGCCTCGCGGATGATGCGGATCACCTCGTCGAGGTTGAGATAGACCGCGAGGAACCCCTCCAGCACCTCCAGCCGCCGCTCCAGCGCCGCCATCCGATAGCGCGAGCGACGCAGCAGCACCTCGTGGCGGTGGTCGAGCCAGGCGCGCAGCACCTCGCGCAGCCCCATCACCCGCGGCACCCGGTCGGCACCCAGCACGTTCATGTTCAGCCCGAAGCGGCTCTCCAGCGCGGTTGCGCGGAACAGCGTCTCCATCAGCACTTCCGGCTCGACGCCCTTGGTCTTCGGCTCCAGCACCAGCCGCACCTCGGTGGTGCTCTCGTCGCGCACGTCGCCGAGCAGCGGCAGCTTCTTCTGCTCCATCAGGTCGGCGATCTGCTCGATCAGCCGCGACTTCTGCACCTGGTACGGGATCTCGCTGACCACCACCTGCCAGGTGCCAAACCGTCCCTGCTCGACCGCCCAGCGCGCCCGCAGGCGAAAGCCGCCGCGCCCGGTCTCGTAGGCCTGCCGGATCGCCTGGCGGTCCTCCACGATCAGCCCGCCGGTCGGGAAGTCCGGCCCCGGCATCGCCGCCAGCAGCGCATCGAGGCTGACCTGCGGATCGCGCACCAGCAGCAGGGCTGCGGCGCACACCTCGCCCGCGTTGTGCGGCGGGATGCTGGTCGCCATCCCCACCGCGATGCCGGCCGCCCCGTTGGCCAGCAGGTTGGGGAACGCCGAGGGCAGCACCACCGGCTCGCGCTCCTCGCCGTCGTAGGTGGGCCGGAAGTCGACGGCGTCCTCGTCGATGCCCTCCAGCAGCGCGCGCGCCACCTCGGTCAGCCGCGCCTCGGTGTAGCGCATGGCGGCGGCGTTATCGCCGTCGATGGAGCCGAAATTCCCCTGCCCCTCCACCAGCGGGTAGCGCACCGCGAAATCCTGCGCCAGCCGCACCAGCGCCTCGTAGACCGAGGCGTCGCCGTGCGGATGGTATTTGCCGATCACGTCGCCGACGACACGCGCGCACTTCTTGAAGCCGGCGGTCGGGTCCAGCCGAAGCTGCTGCATGGCGTAGATCAGCCGGCGATGCACCGGCTTCAGCCCGTCGCGCACGTCCGGCAGCGACCGTGACATGATCGTCGACATCGCATAAGCCAGATACCGCTCGCTCAGCGCGTCCGCGAGCCGCGTATCCTCCACATGATCCGCCATTCACTGCGCCTCCTGACGACCGGGGTCTGGGGCCTCAGGCCCCAGCGGGTCAAGGGCGGAGCCCCTGCACTTCCTCCCCAGAGCTCGAAGGACCGCCCAATGAAGGCATCCGCAAGCGCCCGAAGGATGCGCCTCATCGCCCTGGCCCTGCTGATGATCGCCGGCACGGTGAACTACCTGGACCGCTCCGCCCTCTCCATCGGCAACGCCGCCATCCGCCACGACCTGGGCCTGAGCGACGCCCAGATGGGCCTGCTGCTCTCCGTCTTCGCCGCCGCCTACGGCGTCGCCCAGCTCCCGGTCGGCATCCTGATCGACCGCTACGGCCCCCGCCGCGTGCTCGGCCTGAGCCTCATACTCTGGTCGCTGGCGCAAGCCGCCGCCGCCTTCTCCGGCAGCCTGATCCAGTTCGTCGCCGCCCGCGCCGCCCTCGGCATCGGCGAGTCGCCGATGTATCTCGCCGGCACCAAGGTCTGCAGCAACTGGTTCCCGCGCCCCGACCGCGCCTGGCCGATCGGCCTGTTCAACGCCTCCTCGGCACTCGGACCCGCGATCGCGCCGTCCATCCTCACCGCCCTGCTGCTCGCCTACGGCTGGCGCCCGATGTTCTTCCTCATCGGCGCCGCCGGCTTCGTCATCGCCGTGCTCTGGCAGCTGCTGTACCGCGATCCCGAGCAGTACGGCATCTCCGAGGCCGAGCGCGCCGCCATCCACCAGGCCGACGACGAGGCCGAGCAGCATCCCGGCGGCTGGACCAGCCTGTTCCGCCAGCCCACCAGCTGGGGCATGGCGTTCGGCTTCCTCGGCGTGATCTACCTGACCTGGCTCTACGGCACCTGGCTGCCCGACTACCTGGAGCGCGAGCGCCACCTGAGCGTGCGCCAGGCCGGCCTGTGGACCACCATCCCGCAGGCCTGCGGCTTCCTCGGCGCCCTGCTCGGCGGCCTGTGCTCGCGCTGGCTCGGCC
>CAXTOE010000393.1:0-3201 GCA_964245685.1 uncultured Acetobacteraceae bacterium
CGCCCACGATCAGCTGGCTCTCCCCGCCGCCGAGCAGCAGCCGACCCGCCACCAGGATGAGCAGCCTGACCGAGGGCGGCGCAGGGAACGCCGCCACCGCGACCAGCGCCAGGCCGGACAGGCCGCAGGTCCAGGCGCCGCGACGCATCGTCGAGGCACCGCCACGCGCGTCCGAGCGGCGGCCGGCGCTCGCCCGGGTCAGCACGGTCGCGAGGGACTGGATGCCCACGGCCGTGCCGACGATCACGTTGCCGTAGCCGAGCCCGTGCACGAACAGCGGGATCACCGGGAGCGCCAGGCCGATCACCAGGACCACCAGGAACACTGACGCGGCGAGGACCGGCAGGAACAGCCCGACGCGCTGCATCAGCCGGGTGGCCTCCCCCTCACGCGTCCTCGATATCGCGGACGGACACCCAGCGTCCGTCGCGCGAGGAGTGCCGTATCGCCTCCATGACGCGCGTGACCGCCAGCGCCTCGCGGAAGTCCGCGTCGCTGGGCGCCCGTCCGGCCACCGCATCGAGCAGCCTGCGCACCTCGATCACCTTCAGGTCGTTGAAGCCGAGCTGATGGCCGGCCGCGGGGATGAACGCGCCGTATTCCGCGTGTGCCGGCCCGGCATGGATCGTCGTGAACCCCTTCCGCGCCGGATCGCCGCCGCAGCGGAACAGCCGCAACTCGTTGAACCGCTCCTGGGTGAAGGTGATCGCGCCCCTGGTCCCCCTGAGCTCGAAGGCCAGCTGCATCACCTCGCCGGTCGCCAGCCAGCTCGCCTGCAGTCCGGCCGTGAAGCCACGGTCGGCGAACCGCATCAGGATCGCCGCCTGGTCGTCCACCTCGACCGCCGCCATCCCGCCGGAGGGCAGCGGCCGCGCGGCGTGGATGGTGTCGAGGCGCCCGCACACGCTCTCGACCTCGCCCAGCAGGAAGCGCGCCAGCGCGATCGCGTGGCTGCCGATGTCGGCGAGCGCGCCCCCTGCCTGGCACTCCTCGCAGCGCCAGGAGAACGGCGTGGCCGGGTCGGCCATGAAGTCTTCGGCGAAGATGCCGCGGAAGCCGGTCACCTCGCCGATCTCGCCGCTGCGGACGATCTCGCGCGCGGTCGTCATCATCGGGTTCTTGAGGTAGTTGAAGCCGACCATGGTCACCAGGCCGGCCGCCTCGGCGGCGCGCGTCATGGCGATCGCGTCGGCCAGCGTGGTCGCCAGCGGCTTCTCGCAGTAGACGTGCTTGCCCGCCTCGATCGCCGCCAGCGCCATCGGCGCGTGCAGCAGGTTGGGCGTCGTGATCGCCACCAGATCGACGTCCGGATCGCGCACCAGCGCGCGCCAGTCGTCGGTGGAACGGCTGAAGCCGAACGCACGGGCGGCCTCGACCGCGCGCGGCGGCGGGATGTCGGCCAGCATCTCCAGCCGAGGCAGTGCTGCCAGCGGGAACACGCCGCCGACGCTGCGGAACGCGAGCGCATGCGCCCGGCCCATGAAGCCGCTGCCGATCAGCCCGATGCCGATGGTCGGCGGCACGCCATGCTCCAGATGCGTCTCCGGGTCCATGACTTCGCTCCACCGCCCAGCTGTACAGGTAAGTCATTCCAGAAGATAGAGGAAGTGGAATTTAGGTTCCGCTCTCGCGACGGCATTCCGCGAGCGCCACGGCCAGCGTGGTCGCGAGCGCGAAGGTGGCGGAGAGCGATCGGAAGCCCGCGTGGTCGGTCTCGGCCACCTCGAGCCAGACCTCGGCGACCTGGGTGATCGGCGAGAACGGGCTGTCGGTTATCGCGACGACGTGGGCGCCCCCCCTGGCGGCCGCGCCGGCCAGTTCGAGCGTCTCCGCGGCATAGGGGGTGAAACTCACCGCCAGCACCCCGTCGCCCGGTCCCAGCAGCTCCACCTGGCGGTGGCCGAGACCGCCCGCATTGTCGATCGTCTCGGCACGCAGACCCAGACGTCGCAGCGCGTAGGTCAGGTAGATCGCCACCGGCAGCACCCGGCGCATGCCGAGCAGGCATACCGATCGCGCACCCGCCAGCAGCCCGACCGCCCGCTGCAGCGCCTCAGCGTCGATGGTCTGCTCCAGGTGGTCGAGCGAGATCCTGGCGGCGTGGACGAAGCCGTGCAGCAGCATCGACGGCGTCGCGGCGCCGGCCTCGACCTCGCCCGACAGCGAGTCCAGCCGCTCCCGGTAATCCGGCCAGCGCTGCCGTGCGTGGGCGCGAAACACCGCCTGCAGGTCGGAGAAGCCCGCGTAGCCGAGCGTCTGGGCGAAGCGCACCAGCGTCGAGGGCTGCACGCCCGCCTGCTGCGCCAAGTCGGCGACGCGTCCGAAGGCGATCTCCTGCGGATGATCGACGGCGAAGTCCGCCACCTGCAGGAGCCGCTTCGGCAGGGCGTCCCGCCGCGTGACGATCAGCGCCCGCAGGCTCTTGAAGTCGCGCGGACTCTTCAGGCTCAGCGATGAGCCGGAGGATGCCGAGTCGGTTCGCGCAACAGTCTCGTCATCCATGCCGCGTGCCCATGCGCAAGCGGATGCACGGAACCACCGTCCTGGCAAGGGGGTGATGGGGCGGTGGCCGCCGGTATGCGCTGCCCCCTCTAGGTGAGGCGTCGCGCCGCGTGCGCCTCCAGCGCCGCCTCGAACGTCGCGTCGTCCCACCCCGCCGCCAGCCCCTCGCGCACCAGATCCTGCTGGCTCTTCGGCGCCAGGCCGCCGATCGGCGGATCGCGATCGAGGTTGGTCGGGAACGGGTAGCCCTCGGCGGAGGCGGCGATCACGTTGTCGACCGCCGCGGTGGAGAGCGCGCCCGTCGCGCCGCGTCGCCGGAGCACCGGGAACAAGGCCTTGGTCATCCGCGTGCGATCCACGCTCTCCATCGCGCGCCCATAGGCCGACGACACCTGCAGCAGGTTGGCCATGCGACGGATGTCGGCGGATCGGTTGGTCCCGGCGGCATGCAGCAGCGCCGGATTGAAGAAGACGGCGTCTCCCTTGCGCAGCGGCAAGGAGACGCAGTGCTCGGCGAACCAGTCGCGCACCAATGGGTCCTGTGCCGCGAGATACCCGGGGCCGTAGTTCTGCGAGAACGGCATGTAGAGCGTCGGGCCGCTCTCCAGCGGCATGTCGCAGTGCGCGACCGCGCCCTGCAGCGTCAGCATCGGCGAGAACTGGTGCACGTGCACCGGATAGCGCGCCACCATCTCCGCG
>CAXTOE010000394.1:0-3172 GCA_964245685.1 uncultured Acetobacteraceae bacterium
GAGATGGTGCAGAAGAAACATCGCTCTCGACCGGACCCTCGACGGCCCGTCCGTCACGCGGGCCAGGAACCGCGAGGGGGCGGTCGCTGTCAAGTCGGTGCGGCGAAGGGGATGCGGCGATGAGCGGACGGATCGAGGCGGGGTGCGGCACCTGGCGTTCGCAGGTCGGCGCGGGGCTGGTGGCGGGCAAGACCACCGCCCTGTCGATGCTGCGCGCCGACGGCACCTCCCTGCTGTGGCTGGAAAGCCGGCCGGCGGAGGGAGGCCGCGTGGTGCTGTGCCGACAGGAGGGCGCGACGCCGGTGCAGGAGGTGACGCCGCCGCCGTTCGATGTCGGCTCGCGCGTGCACGAGTACGGCGGCGGCGGCTACGCCAGCTCCGGGGGCCGCATCGCCTTCAGCCACCGTCCGGACGGCTCGCTGTGGCTGATCGAGCCCGGCTCGGCGCCGCGGGCGATCTGCACGGTGGCGGGGCTGCGCTTCGCCGACCTGTGCTTCACGCCGGACGGTCGCTGGCTGATCGCGGTAAGGGAGGACCATCGCGACCCGCAGGCGGCGCAGCCGGAGGCGACGATCGTGGCACTTCGCCTGCACGCCTCCGACCCGTCGGCAGCGGCCGGCGAGGTCCTGGTGCGCGGCGCCGATTTCCTCTCCAGCCCGCGGGTGTCGCCGGACGGCGCCACGCTGGCCTGGATCGAGTGGGACCACCCGGCGATGCCGTGGGATGCGACACGGCTGCATCGCGCCTCCCTGGTGCAGGATGCGCATGGGCAGATCGGCCTGTCGGAAACCCGCTGCGTCTCCGGTGGCGACGCGATGCCGGGTGAGGCCCTGATGCAGCCCAAGTTCGACGTGGACGGCGTGCTGCATGTCTGCTCCGACCGCAGCGGCTGGTGGAACCTCTACCGGGTCGGCGCGAATGACGTGCTCGTGCCGCTCTGCCCGATGCAGCGCGAGATCGGCGTGCCGCCCTGGGTGTTCGGCCAGCGTTCCTACCGGTTCATGCCGGACGGCAGCGTGATCGCCGCCGCGGTCGAGCAGGGGCGCCTACTGCCGCTGCACATTCGGGCCGGGACCGCGCACATGCTGCCAATCGGTCCGGTGGCGGAGTGCCCGGTGCTGCTGTCGGGTGTCGGCGGGCCGCGGCTGGCTTGGCTGCGCGCGGCGCCGGACCAGGCGGCGGCGGTGGTGACGACGCCATTTCCACGGGACGTGCCGGCAGCACCGGTCGTCGTCGCCGCGTCGCATGCGCTGTCGCTGGAGGCGGAGGACATCGCGGTGGCCGAGGCGATCCGCTGCCAGGCCGCCGACGGCAGCGCCGTGCACGCCTTCTACTACGCGCCGACCAACCGCGGCTACGCAGTGCCGTCGGGAGAACGGCCGCCGCTGATGGTGATGGCACATGGCGGTCCGACCGGGATGACCAGCGGGGCGTTCTCGCTGCGCGTGCAGTGGTGGACCAGCCGCGGCATCGGCGTGGTCGACGTCAATTACGGCGGCTCCACCGGTTTCGGACGCGCCTATCGCGAGCGGCTCGACGGGCAGTGGGGCGTGGTCGACGTCGATGACTGCATCGCCGCCTGCACCCACCTGATCGATGCCGGACGGGCCGATCCGGCGCGGATCGCGATACGCGGCAGCAGCGCCGGCGGCTTCACCGTGCTGGCGGCGCTGACCGGCTCGACACTGTTCTCCGCCGCCGCCTGCCTGTACGGCATCAGCGAGCTTCGCAGCCTCGCGCAGGAGACCCACAAGTTCGAGCGCCACTACCTGGACCGGCTGCTGGGCAGCCTGCCCGAGCACGGCGCGACCTACGACGCGCGCTCGCCGATCCGCCACCTCGACGCGCTGCGCTGCCCGGTGATCTTCTTCCACGGCACGGAGGATCGCGTGGTGCCGATCGCCCAGACGCGCGCCATGGCGCAGGCGCTGGAGCAACGCGGGATCCGGGTCGCGGTGCACGAGTTCGAGGGCGAGGCACACGGCTTCCGGCACGAGCAGACGATCCGCCAGGTGCTGGAGCTGGAACTCGCCTTCTACGGCGGGCTGTGGGGGTTCACGCCTACGGAGGCGCCGGGATGATGCCGAGGCGGTCGAGCACGCTGGCCGCCGGCTCGCCCTGCGGCACGATCAGGAGCTGTCCGGGCATCGAGCCGCGCAGCGCCACCACCGCGCGCTTGGGGCATACGCCGAGGCATCCGGTCTCGATGATGCGCACGTCCCGCCTGCGTCCGGCGTCGCGCAGCGCGTCACGCAGTGCCGACCGCAGGTCGTCGCGGCCCTCGTCGCCGAAGCCGCCCTCGAGCTTGCCGCGGCACTTGCGGCACAGGATGACGAGCTCCCGCCACGGGGCCTGGCGGGCGCCGATCGGCGGCGGCGGCTTGATCTTCTTGCCCACCGGCCGAAGCGTGCGGGACGCGTCCGCTGGCGTCAAGCGGCCGCGGAGGCCCGATCCGGTACCCTTCATCTCTCTTTAAGCACCTTCCCCTTATGGTTCCGGTCGGGCCAGAAGGGGTGGAGGTATCTCCGGGTGCGACAGGCGAGAGCCGCGGAAACGGGTGCGGGAGCATGGCTCCCCGCCATCGGCCTGTTGCTGATGGGCAGCCTCGGTGCGGCCTGGCTGGAGCTGCGCCCCCATCACGAGGGCTCAGCGCCGCTGGCAGCCCTGTTCCCGCCCTGGTGGCCCGCCGCGGAGGTCCTCAAGGCCGCAGCTTCGGCCGACGTCGCCGTGCTGCGCTCCGGCGCCTGGCCGGCTCTGCTGATCGTGCGGCCGGGTGATCCCGGCGCACCCGCGAGGCTCCGTGCGGAAGGCGCCTGGCTGCTGCTGGATGGTCGAGCGATCCGCGGTTGCGCTTCGGGAGGAAGGGATGATGACGCAGGCACGTGACGTCGGCATGGATGGATTGCGCGAGGCAGTGAGCCGTGGCCTGCTCTGCCTGCTCTGGCTGCACGTGCCGCTCGACGCCGGCGTGGCGGCACTGCTCGGCAAAACCTGGCTGCCCGCCACCGTGCTGGCTGCCGCCATGGCCGCCGCGGCGACGTTGTCCTGGCGCATCGTGGGCAGCACCCTGTGCACCCGCCTGACGATCAGCGCCGCCTTCGTCGGCATGATCGCGCTGCTGGTGTCGCTGTTCGCGGGTCACCCGTGGCAGCTCGACCTGCACATGTACTTC
>CAXTOE010000395.1:0-3155 GCA_964245685.1 uncultured Acetobacteraceae bacterium
TGGAGCACGCGCGCGCCGGTGCCGGCGATCGCGTCCCAGGCCGCGGCGAAGGTCGCGACCTTGGCCGCCACCGCCTCGTCGACCGCCGCCTGCGTCGCATCGAGCGGCAGAGGGCTGACGCCGTCGCGCCAATCCGTGACCAGGACCACGATGTCGGGGGCGAACCGGTGCAGCGACGAGGCCGGATCCAGCGCCTCCTGACGCCACGCCGCGAACGGCGCCTGTCGGATCGCCGCCGGCATCGTCTCGGCCGCGCACCCCACCGCGATCGCGCGCGCGACGAGGTCGGTGGTGGCGGAGCCTGCCACCACGATGCGCAGGCAGGGCTCGTCCGGAACGTCGCAGAGAAGCCTGGTGCCGTGCGAGAAGATCTCCGTCAGCGTCGGCTGCGCCCTTCCGGCCAGGGCGGCGCGTAGGATGTCCGGCATGCTTGGCCACCGCTCGTCAGCAACAACAGGCTATCGTTACGGTCTATATCGTATCGCTCTCGGATCGGGCAACCCGCGGTATCCGCGGCGTCAGTCGGTCGTGCAGCCTAGGATATGTTCGGCCAGGATCCGTTCCAGTGCCGCATCGCCGTGCTCGCGGTACCAGCCGTAATAGACCCGCCAGTGGCTGGCGGTGCCGCTCAGGCCGTCGCGATCCTTGGTGGCGCTCAGCGCGGTGTTCGCGTTGACCACCTTCTTGCGCAGCTGATCCACGGTGCGGTTGGGGAAGTGGAACAGGTAGAAATTGACGTCCGCCATCACCGCGACCGTCGAGAGGTCATAGGGAAACGCGGTGACGCTGTGGTTTCCCTGTATCGGCGACAGGCCCTTGCCGATCCGGTAGGCGACCTTGGGAACCTGCGCCCGCATCCGCGGCCAGCTGTGCGGAAACGCCTCGAACAGGTCGTGCCGCTCCGGCAGGCTGCGTATCACCTCGGCACTCGAACACTGCACCCAGTGGAACACCAGGAGGTTCTTCGAGGCGTCGTCCAGCAGGTGGTTGAAGCGCTCGATGCTGGCTTCGTGCTCGACCGAGCCGCAGGTGATGAACTCGTCGGCGTCGACGAAGAACAGCCATTCCGGCTGGATATCCTCGTAGTGCAGGTAGGACTGCATGAAGGCATCGAGCGCCCTCATCTTGGCCGCTTGGTAGTGCCCGGTGACGAAGTCGTAGGCGTAGAACACGCTCGCATCGTGGTGCGCGGCACGGAAGGCGGCGATCACGGCCGCGGTGCCGTCGGTGCTGGCGTTGTCGAGCACGAAGAAGCGGCGAAAGCCGAGAGCGTGGTGATGGGCGAGGTTCTGCCCGATGATGTCGGCCTCGTCCTTGGCCATCACGAACAGCACGGCCCTGGAGAGCGACCTCACCGGGCGCGGCGGCTGCGTCCGCCATCCCGGCTCCGTGCGCCGGGCGTCATAGATGGCGGCGGCCTGATGGTTCGCCATCTCGCCGAGGATCGTCGCGCGCCCCGAGGGATCCGCTTCGTGGAACGCCGTCGACAGTGAAGCAGGGGCACCCGACAAGGCGAGATCCTCCGTAGCCGCGCCGGTCCTGCCCGGTATCGCTCCGCGCCGAGGCTAACCCATTCGAGAGCGAATCCAAATCCGTTGCGTGGCCGGCATGGGCAGGAAAGTTCCGGTTCCGCGATCTCCCAGCGTCGGCAGCATCCAATTTTCCGGACGTCGCCGCATTTTCGGGACACTGGACGGTTCTGCAAGGCCGCAGCGTGCGCATGGCACCAAACGATCCGCCGACGCTGTTGCTTCACCGCGAGCGGCATCCTAACTATTACGAATGCTTAACGTCGCTACTGCCGGATCAGACATGTTGGTAAGGGCCGGCGGAGCGGCTCGCGGATGCGATTTCCCGCCAAGCGCGATGCGGGGGGTTGGCCGTCGTACGCTGCGGATCGGCGTGATCGCGTCGGAGTTTCCGCCTGGCCACGGCGGGATGCAGGAGCACGCGCGCGGCTTGGTCGACAACTTGGCACGCGATCACCGCGTCTGCGTCTACACCTCGCGCGGCGCCGAGATCGAGCTCGGCGCGCGCGACGTCAGCGTCAGGCCGGTCATGGACTGGCAGCTCCGCCCGGATCTGCGCGAGCTGGAGCGCGATCCGGTCGATGCCTGGATCACCCTCAACGCTGGCCTCGCGCCGTACAGCCTCGGGCTCTCCGCGCCGCTGTTCGCCTACGTGCACGGCAACGACTTCACCCGGCCTTGGCATCCGCATCCCGACCGTCCGGTGCGGCTCGCGCGCAAGCTGTGCGGCGAGAGCGTCGTGCGGCGCTGGCGGGCGCGCCGGATCGGCGCCGGCCTGCATGGGGCGCGCTGGATGTTCGCCAACAGCGACTTCTGCCGCGGCCTGTGCGCGCGGCTGTACGGGGTGCCGGCGGAGCGCATCACGGTGGTGCCGCCGGGGATGCGCGCTGATTTCTTCCGCGTGACCGATCCGGGCGTCAGCTCCCGGCTGCGCCTGGTGACCGTCTCGCGCCTGGCGAGGGACGCGGGGCGCAAGAACATCGACGGCGTGCTCGATGCGGTGGCGATCCTGGAGGGCGAGATCGAGCTCAGCTACACGGTGATCGGCGACGGCGACGACCTGCCGCGGCTGCGCGCGCTCGCGCACCGGCTCGGCATCCTGGACCGGGTGCGTTTCCTCGGCTCGGTCGGCACCGACACGATCATCGAGGAATTCGGCCGCAGCGACGGCTTCGTGATGGCGGTGCGGCCGAGCCAGGGTGACATCGACGTGGAGGGGTTCGGCATGGTCTATGCCGAGGCCGCCGCCACCGGCCTGCCCTCGATCGGCACCGGCACCGGCGGCATCCCGGAGGTGATCGAGGATGGCGTGACCGGGCTGCTGCTGCACGACGTCTCGTCCGCGGGCATTGCCGACGGGCTGCGTCGTTTCCAGAGGCTTCGGCACCAGTTCGACCGCCAGACGATCCGGCGCAAGGCCGAGCGGTTCTCCGCAACGTTCTGCACCGCCGCGATCGCGGACGCGATCGCCGAGCACTCGAGCGAGGGCGGGCTCGCCGGGCTGTCCTGCGGGTGCGGGCACGAACCCGATCCCGACGAACTGCACGTCACCGACGATCCCTGCGGCCACGACGGGCAGGGCAGTCTGTGCAGTCAGACCTGTGACACCTGCGTGCTGTCCCGGCT
>CAXTOE010000396.1:0-1051 GCA_964245685.1 uncultured Acetobacteraceae bacterium
ATCTAGAACGGGCGGTCGCCGGCGATGGTGACGCGGTAGCCGGAGCGCAGCTCGGGGAAGTAGTCCCACACCGCCATGTGCTGGGTGCAGCGATTATCCCAGAACGCGACCGAGCCGGGCCGCCAGCGGAAGCGCACCTGGAAGTTCGGGTTCATGCAGTGCACGTAGAGGAACTGCAGGATGGCGTCGCTCTCCGGCTTGGGCAGCTGGTCGATCCTGGTGACGTAGGAGGAGTTGACGTAGAGGCACTTGCGGTCGGTCACCGGATGGGTGCGCACCACCGGATGGCGGTTGCAGGGGAAGCGCTTGCTCAGGTCCGGAGTCATCGGGCGATAGACGTGCTCGCCGTCATGGGTCGCGGTCAGCCCGTGCAGGTACGTCTTCATCGGCTCGGACAGGGCATCGTAGGCCTCGTGCATGCTGGCGAACAGGGTGTCGCCGCCCACCTCGGGCACGATCGGCAGATAGAGCATGCTGCCCATCGGCGGCTCGGCGTTGCAGCTCAGGTCGGAATGCCAGTTCTCGCCGGCGACGTATTTCGAGTCGGCGTCGGCGTGGATCGCGACGATCTCGGGATGGCCCGGCAGGCCGGGCACGCCGCTATGGATCGCGAGCGCGCCGAAGGCGCGGCCGACGCGCTCGTGATCGTCGTGGCTCAGCGACTGGTCGCGAAAGAAGATCACCTGGTGGCGCATCAGCGCCTGGTGCAGCGCCTCGCGCCACGAGGGCTCGAGCGGTTGCGACAGGTCGACGCCGTGGATCTCGGCGCCGATCCGCCGCGTCAGCGGCCGCACCTCGATCGGTTGGTTGCTCATGGTCGCCGTTCCTCCGTGTCAGAGAGCCCGCACACCGCGATCGCGGCGAGCGCGTAGAGCCTGGTGCAGTCGATGAAGTCGCCGAGGCTGGGCCGGTGCCGCGGTGGCCCGATCGTCGCCGCCGGCACCCGGTTCATGTTGAACACGTTGTGGTCGCGCCACATCGAGGCATACACCGGATGCGCCGGACGCAGCGTCTCGCCGCGCACCGCCCGCAGCGCCCCGTCGAGGGCGTG
>CAXTOE010000396.1:1061-3152 GCA_964245685.1 uncultured Acetobacteraceae bacterium
AGCCGGCCGCCGCCAGCGCCGACGCGATCTCGCGACGCACCGCCTGCAGCCGGCTCGCCGGCGTCAGCCCGACCTCGACATAGAGCGCGCAGACCGCGCTGCCGCCGCCGATCGCGTGCGGCACGCCGCCGCGCACCGCGCCGATCTGCACCTTCGGCACGCAGACGCCCCAGGCGGTCTCGAAGCGGTGCGCGCGCTCGTACTCGCGGCCCCAGCGGTTCAGCACCGCGATCGCCTCGCCCAGATGGTAGATCGGGTTGGGGTGCGCGCGCGGCGATGCCGGGCTGTCGAGCACCGGCGTGAACACCGCGCTACCGAACAGCCGGATCCGGAAGATGGCGTAGCCGCCGCCGACCGAGGTGAAGCCGAAATCGGTGCCCTCGGCGGCGATCATGTAGTCCGGCGACACCCCGCCATGGTGCAGCATGTAGAGCGCGCCCACGTCCTTGCCGGAGTTCGCGACCCCCTCCACCTCCTCGACCGGGTCCGGCCCGATCTCGCCAGGGCAGGCGGTGAGGTGCAGGGTGCCGGCGAGCCCGATGCCGGCCCGGCGCAGCGCCTTGGCGGCCATCAGGAAACAGCTCATCGGGCCGCGATCGTTGGCGATCGCGGCACCGTGGAACACGCCGTCCTCGATCCGCACCGGCTCCGGCGGCGGCGTGCCGGGCCGCTCGCGATAGCTGTCGCCGTGGTCGCCGAGCGGCCCCTCGGTGTCGAGATGCGCGCTGAACAGCAGGTCGCGCCCGCCCCGGTCGCGCCCGCCATAGCTGCCGACCACGCTGAAGCGGTGCGGCACCGCCGCCACCCGGCGCGGCGCGAAGCCCTCGCGATGCATCCAGCGGAACACGTAGTCACCCGCCTCCGCCTCCTGCCCCTGTCCGGACGGGATCGCGCTCAGCTCCAGCACCAGCACCCGCAGCTCGTCGGGGTCCAGGGCCGCGTCGATGCGCGCGAGCAGCTCGGCGGTCATGACACCGCGAAGCGCTGGCGCAGCGCCGGCAGGATCGCATCGCCGAAGCGGCGCAGGCCGGCGTCGTAATCGGGAAAGATCAGCATCATCCCGTCCAGCGTGGCACCCTCCAGCAGCTCGGTCATGCGACGGGTGATGGTCTGCGGGCTGCCCGCCGCGTGCGGCGCGGTGATCCCCGAGCGCGCTCGCGCGGTGAAGGCGTTCTCGCGGCCGATCTCGGCGTCGATCATGCCGTACGAGCGCAGCATGCCGCGGAACGCCTCCTCGTCGAAGCCGTCGCGGAACCGCGCCAGCGTCGACGCCGCCTCGTCGTCGCTGTCCTCGATCACCAGGATCAGCATCGCGTAGGTGCGCAGGCTGCGGCCGGCGGCGCGCGCCATCTGCTTGGCGCGCAGGCTCACCATGCGCAGCTCCTCGTCGTCGCGGCCGCCGATGAAGATCGCGTCGGTCTCCTCGACGGTGAAGCGCATGCCGCGCTCCGACATCCCGGCCGCGACCAGGAACGGGCGCGGCCGCTGCACCGGCTTGGGTTCGGACTGGCAGTCGTCGAGGGTGAAGTAGCGGCCGTGCTGGGTGACCGACGGCTCGGCCCAGAGCCGCTTGACCGCGTGCAGCCACTCGGTGGCGAGCTCGTAGCGCTGGTCGTGATCGATGTCGCAGGGCCAGGCGCCCATCTGCTCGAACTCGCCGCGATAGGCGCCCGGCACCACGTTGAGGCCGGCGCGGCCGTGGCTGACCTGATCGAGCGTCGCGATCATCTTGGCGGCGACCGCGGGGTTCTGCAGCAGCGTGTGGAAGGTGGTCCAGATCTTGACCCGCTCGGTCTGTGCCGCGAGTGCGGACATCAGCACCAGGCTGTCGAGCGAGCTGCGCCAGTGCTGGGTCGCGCCGCCGTAGCCGCGGAACTTCGCCATCGACATGATGAAGTCGAGCCCGATCTGCTCGGCGAGCAGGGCGGCGCGGCGGTTGTACTCGTAGGAGCCGTCGATGGTCGGCGTGGTCGAGGACAGGATCCAGCCGCCGTTGGCGATCGGCATGAAGATCCCGAGATCCTTGCCGCCCCGGTCCGAGGGCAGCCCGAACGCGATCGGCTGTGGCATGTCGGGCTCCTCGTGGTTCAG
>CAXTOE010000397.1:0-257 GCA_964245685.1 uncultured Acetobacteraceae bacterium
CGGCGGAGGGAGAGGCGAGCCTGAGCGGGGTGCTGGTGGAGACCGACGACCGCAGCGGGCTCGCGCGCCGCGTCGCCCCGCTGCGCCTGGGCGGCGCGCTGTCGCAGAGCATGCCGGCCGCCTGAGCGCCGCCGTCATCGGGCCGCCGCCGCGCGGTCGCACCCGATCAGCGCCAGGCCTTCGGCCACCGAGACGAACTCGCCGCCGCCGGAGACCTTGTGCGGGCCGAAGCGCTGCTCGAACAGCCGTCGCACCGC
>CAXTOE010000397.1:267-3136 GCA_964245685.1 uncultured Acetobacteraceae bacterium
GCAGGCCGGCGCGCCGCAGCGCCTGCTCGACCGTGCCGGAGATCCGCCGCAGGTCGTCGGCGATCCAGTCCTCGAACTGGTGCCGGGCGATGCTCTGCTCGATCGCGAAGTCGCCGTGCGCGAAGCGCAGCACCGCGCTCTCGTGTCGCGACAGCTCCGCCTTCACGGCGCTGACCGCCTGGTAGAGCTGATAGCCGCGCTCGTCCTCGATCAGCCGGATCAGCGTGCGCAGCCGCTGCGGATGCGCGCTGGCCGCGGCCACCTCCCCGATCTCGCGCAGCGTGCGCGGCGTGCGCATCAGCGACAGCCGGTGCCAGCGCGCGAAGCCCGCGAAGTATTCCGGCGGCACCGGCAGCGCCTGACCCATCACCGAGTAGCTGTCGCCCTTGCCCAGCAGCGGCGAGACCACCTTGTCGATGATCCGGTAGTCGAAGCTGTCGCCGGCGATGCCGATGCCGGCGTGGCCGAGCGGCACCACGGGTGCCGCCGCCGCGGGATCGAAGCGCATCACCGAGAAGTCGCTGGTGCCGCCGCCGAAATCGCCGACCAGCACGGTGGCCGCAGCAGCCAGCGTGCGGGCGAAGCGGTAGCCCGCGGCCTCCGGCTCCAGCGCCACCTCGATGGCGCCGCGGCCGGCGGCGGCGAAGCAGGCGCGCAGCCGCGCCTCGCCAAAGGCATCGTCGGCGAACTCGCCGGCGAAGCGCACCGGGCGCCCCGCGACGAGGAGCACGTCGGGGTCACCGTCGGGCAGCAGCTCGGCGAGGAACAGCGAGACCATCTGCTCCAGCGTGAAGCTGCGCCCGAAGATGTTGGTGCGGGTGAAGCTGCGCTGCGCCAGGTAGGTCTTCATCGACAGGATGAGCCGGCTGTCCAGCGGGTCCTCTAGATAGGCGCGCACCGCCTCGGAGCCCGCGGCGTGACGCAGCGTGCTGCGGCCGCCCGCATCGTCGGTCCAGAAGCAGAGCACGCTGCGCACCATGTCCAGCTGGGCCTGCCCGACCGCGTGCCGCCGGGTGCGCAGGCTGCCGTCCGGCTCCAGGCTCGCGACCACGCTGTTGGTGGTGCCGAAGTCGATGCCGACCTGCCGCGTCGCGGCCCCGCTCCCGCGCCGGCTCACGGCGTCAACGGAACGGCGGCTCGTCGAAGCCGCGCAGCTTGCGGGAGTGCAGCCGCTCGACGCCCTGCTCGCGCAGCCGGTGCATCGTCTCGATGCCGACCTGCAGGTGCTGGCTGATGCGCTCCCGGTAGAAGGCGCGCGCCATGCCGCGGAGCTTCAGCTCGCCGTGCAGCGGCTTGTCCGACACGCAGAGCAGCGTGCCGTACGGCACCCGGAAGCGGAAGCCGTTGGCGGCGATGGTGGCGGACTCCATGTCGACCGCGATCGAGCGGCTCATGTTGATCTGGCCGAACAGGGCGGCGTAGCGCAGCTCCCAGTTGCGGTTGTCGGTGGTCATCACCGTGCCGGTGCGCAGCCGCGTCTTGAGCTCGGCGTCGCGCAGGCCGGTCACCTGCGTGGTCGCCTCCTGCAGCGCCACCTGCACCTCGGCGATCGGCGGGATCGGCACCCAGGGCGGCAGGTCCTCGTCGAGCACGTGGTCGTCGCGGACGTAGCCGTGCGCCAGCACGTAGTCGCCGAGCCGCTGGGTGCGCCTCAGGCCGGCGCAGTGCCCCAGCATCAGCCAGCAATGCGGCCGCAGCACCGCCACGTGGTCGGTGATGGTCTTCGCGTTGGACGGGCCCACGCCGATATTGATCAGGGTGATGCCGTCGCCGTCGGGACGAACCATGTGGTAGGCGGGCATCTGCGGCGCCCCGTCCGGCTCGGCGAAGCGCTGGTAGCCGTCCTTCCGCGTGTCCGGTCGCGACCATTGCCGCCCCAGCGCCACGAACTCCTCGACGTAGCGCTGGTAGTTGGTCAGCAGCACGAAGCGCTGGAAGTCCGCGGGCGGGGTGCCGGTATAGTGGTGCAGCCGCGCCAGCGAGTAGTCCACCCGTTCGGCGGTGAACAGCGACAGCGGCCGCGGCAGGTCCGGGTTCGGACGCAGCTGACAGTTGGCGATGCGGTCGTCGGTGCTGGCGAGGTCGGGCAGCGCGAAGCGCTCGGCGAGCCGGCGCAGGTCGTCCTCGGTGATGTCGGTGACGCTGTCCTCGATGACGTAGGGCAGCGGGATCCGCGAGGGCGACCGGCCGACCAGCACCGGCCGGCCGTAGTGGCGCAGCAGCAGCGTCACCTGCTCGTGCAGGTAGTCGGCGAACAGGTCGGGCCGGGTGAGGGTGGTGCCGTAGAACCCCGGCTCCAGCAGGATGCCGTATGGCATGCGGGTGTCGGCCGGCAGGACGGCGCCGTCCACCTCGATCGCCAGGTAGGGATACACCGCACCGGAGGCGTCGCCGCCGCCGCCGCGCGCCCGGAACGCCCGGCGCAGCAGGGCGGCACTCGCGGCGTAGATCTCGCGTATGCGCCGCACCGCCGCGGCGGCGTCGGTGAAGGCCACGAAGTCCTGGCCGACCTGGTCCTGGATCCGCGCCATGCGCCGCTCAGTGCCGGATCAGGATGTAGTCGATGGTCAGGTCGACGTCGAAGCTGTTGCCGCTCATATCGGGCGGCACCGGGGGCAGCTTGGCGTTGCGGAACATGCCCTGGGTGGCGTCGTCGAGCAGGAACGAGCCGGACGAGGTCACCAGCCGGATGGAGTTCACCCGGCCCTGCCGGTCGAGCACCACGTGCACGTGCGACGGTCCGTCCTCGCCACGACGCGCCGCCTCCTCGGGGTAGTACATGTGCCGACGGATCCAGGAGCCGATCTCGTCGGCGTAGTCGTCGCTGACCCCCTTGATGCTGGTCGCCGACGCGTACGGCGTCAGCAGG
>CAXTOE010000398.1:0-1262 GCA_964245685.1 uncultured Acetobacteraceae bacterium
GCCGCAGCAGCGGCCAGGGGATCGTGCCGGGCGACCCCTCGGACGTGACGCTGGCCGGCACCGCGTATCGCGGCCTGGAGCTGCATGCCGTGCTGCGGGACGGCCGGCTGGCGGTGGCGCCGCTGCGGGCCACTGCCGCTGACGGCCTCCCAGGGGGCATCATCGACGCCCGTCTGCACGCGGATGCGGCGTCGACGCCGCCGACGCTCGAGCTCTGGATGCGGCCGCTGCTGCTTCCGGCCTCGGCGCTGACGACGTGGCTCGGTAGCGATGCGGTGCATGGAACCGTGGAGCTGGTCGGCGAGATCCGTAGCAGCGGCGACGATGCGGCGGCGCTGGCCGCTGCGGCGACGGGTCATCTCGGCCTGTCGATGGTGAACGCCACGGTGTCCAGCGCCGTCCTGTCGCGGCTGATCGGTCGTTCGACCGAGATCGCCGCCTCGATGCCGCAGGCCGGGGAGACCGCCGTGCGGTGCGTGGCACTGCATGCCGCGCTCGATGGCGGGCAGGCCGATCTCGACACGCTGAGCCTGCGCACCAGGCGGCTATCGGTGGACGGCCACGGACGCATCGCCCTGGGCGACGGGACGCTGGACCTGCATCTGCTGCCGGACGTGCAGCTCGGCGGTGCCAGGGTCTCGATGCCGGTGCGGCTCACCGGTAGCCTGCACGATCCCCATCCGGCACTCGATCCCGTCGCGTCGGGAGGACGCTACGCGCTGCGGATCGGGCAAGGCGGTGCCGACGACGTCGAGTGCGACGCACCGCTGCGGACGGCGCGGGAAGGGATCGTGGGGCCCGCTCCCTCTCCGCAGCAGGATGCGGCGGCCGGCAAGCGCAAGGCGCCGAAGCCGATCGACATCCTGCGCGGCCTCGGGATCCTGCGATGACTCGGCAGGCCTGCGAGCGTTGGCTGATCGCCGGCCGCGTGCAGGGCGTCGGCTACCGCGCCTGGATGGTGCAGCAGGCGGCGGCGCTCGAATTCGACGGCTGGGTGCGCAACCGCCAGGATGGCCGGGTGGAGGCGTTGCTGCTCGGCGAGGCCGAGCTGCTGGCGCGTCTGCATCGACGATGCCTGCAGGGACCGCCGGGTGCTCGCGTCGACGGGATAGAGCGTTCACCGGCCGATCCGGTGCCGGCCGGCGGAGGCTTCCGCCAGCGCCCCGACGGCTAGCCCGGCGAGAGCATTGGTTACTTCCGTCTCCGGCAGGATTTGCTAGCTCTCGCGCGTCAGCCAGGACGGAGTATTCGATGGTGGATGA
>CAXTOE010000398.1:1272-3121 GCA_964245685.1 uncultured Acetobacteraceae bacterium
CTCTTTGAGGAAGAAGAGGATTTGCACATTTACCTGCTCGTCGATGCGAGCGCCTCCATGCGCTGGACCGCCGATGATGCCCATGCCGACGCGCCGGTGCGGCAATCCAAGCTCGACCTGGCCCGCCGCCTCGCGGGCACGCTCGCCAGATGGGCCGCGACCTGCGCGCTGGGCTCCTGGCTGGTGATCGGCGTGGTGCCGCTGGTCGTCGCGATCTGCGCCTTGCGCTGACGTCGGCTCTGGTTCGACACTGCCGGTCGCAGCAAGGAAGGATGTCCGATGAACCAGCGGGTGGCGGACTACCCGATTGACCAGCTCTTCCTGGATCGCTGGTCGCCGCGTGCCTTCACCGGCGAGTCGATTCCCGAGGCGGAGCTGTTCAGCCTGCTCGAGGCGGCCCGTTGGGCGCCCTCCTCTTACAACTCCCAGCCCTGGCGCTTCCTCTATGCGCGCCGCGACACGCCGCACTGGGAGCGTTTCCTGAAACTGCTGATCGAGTTCAACCGGAGCTGGGCGCAGCACGCGGCGGCACTGCTGTTCGTGGTCTCGAAATCCACCCTGCTGCCTCCCGGCAAGGACACGGAGATCCCCTCGCACAGTCACTCCTTCGACGCCGGGTCGGCGTTTGCCTGCCTGTCGCTGCAGGCTGCGAGATCCGGCTGGGCCGCACACGGCATGGTCGGCGCCGATTTCGATCAGGCCTTCGCCGACCTCCGCGTGCCGCAGGGCTACCGGGTGGAGGCCGCGGTGGCGATCGGGCGACGCGGCGACCCGTCGATCCTGCCGGAGCCGATGCGCGCGCGCGAGCAGCCGAACGGACGGATGAAGCTGGCCGAGATCGCCTTCGAGGGCGGCTTTCCCGCTTAGGCATGAACTCCAGGGCTCTGCCCTGGACCCGCTGGGGCCGCAGGCCCCAGACCCCTTCGGAAGTGGTCTGCACGGTCGGTGCGCCTGACCCGTTGGTGGCGTGATCGACGAGTATGGCCGGTCGCACGACCGAGTCGAGGGTTGGCTGCTCGCGGCGCTCTGGTCAGCCGCGAGCCGCGCCGGGCGAGGTTACGAGGCGGCTTCCTGCCGCTCAAGGAAGGCATGCACGAAATCGGGCAGATGGCTGCCGAGCCAGTCGCCCATCTCCTGCTCCTCCTTGCTGGACTGCTCCAGCACCGCGACGTCCTCGGTCGCGTGAGCGGCTTCTGCCAGGGTGATCAGCACCTTGTACGAGGCGATCTCATAGGCCTTGAAGCCGATGGCGGCGAGGACGTTCTTCAACACCTCGTCGGAGGCCGTGACATGCGCGAAACCCGCCACGGTGGCCACCGTGCCGGTGACCGCTTCCTTGGCCACCGACGCCTTGGTGCCGCGCTTGGCGAGCAGCTCGTCCAATCTGCCTGCCTGGACCGTCGAGCGCTCCAGCTCCTCCTGCATCTTCGCGTGCAGCTGGGGATAGGCCTCCATGCGGCTGAGCTGGTTCTTGACGGTGCCGATCGCCTGCGTCTCGACGGCGTGCTGGTTACGAAGCCCGGTCACGTAGACCTCTGTCGCCTTGTTTAAGTCAGTCATGCCAAACTCCTTTGAGGGACGTGCAACGGCGCCTTCACGGGATAGATCCGGCCCATCACGTCACGTTGACGTTTTCGGATCGGCGGCGACGTCTTCCCCCCGTGCCCGGTCTCCATCCTGGCAGTTCCACGACATGACCCCATATCCCGCCCGATGGCAGTCGGGTGGCCCCTGGGCGCGCACCACTTCGCGTCAGACACAGCGTCGGAGCCCGCATCTCATGCCGAGTGCCGTCCAATCCGCGCTTCGGGCCGCGATCGAGGCGGGCGTCGAGCGCATCGCGGCCTTC
>CAXTOE010000399.1:0-3107 GCA_964245685.1 uncultured Acetobacteraceae bacterium
ACGCGCCCGTCCTCGTCCAGGATCGTCGGCATCGGCAGGCCGTGACGCTGGCCCACCGCGAAGTCGTTGAAGTCGTGCGCCGGCGTGATCTTGACCGCACCGGTGCCCTTCTCCGGGTCGGAATAGGCGTCGGCGATGATCGGCACCCGGCGTCCGGTCAGCGGCAGCAGCGCATGGCGTCCGACGAGGGCGGCGTAGCGGGCGTCGTCGGGATGCACCGCCACCGCGACGTCGCCCAGCATGGTCTCGGGACGCGTGGTGGCGACGACGATGCTGGCGCCCCCGGCCGCGCCCGCCGCGTCCTCGACCGGGTAGCGTATGGTCCAAAGCTGGCCGCGCACCTCGCGGCTCTCGACCTCGAGGTCGGACAGCGCCGAGCGGAACGCCGGATCCCAGTTCACCAGGCGGCGGGCGCGCGTGATCAGCCCCTCGCGATGCAGCGTCACGAACACCTCGCGCACCGCCTCCGACAGGCCCTCGTCCATGGTGAAGCGCTCGCGCGACCAGTCGAGCGAGCAGCCCAGGCGGCGCAGCTGATGGGTGATGGTGCCGCCGGACTGCGCCTTCCAGGCCCAGACGCGCTCGACGAAGGCGTCGCGCCCCATCGCCTCCCGGTCGCCGCCCTCGGCGCGCAGCGCGCGCTCGACCACCAGCTGGGTGGAGATGCCGGCATGGTCGGTGCCGGGCTGCCACAGCGCGTCGCGGCCCTGCATGCGCCGCCAGCGGATCAGGATGTCCTGCAGCGTCAAGTTCAGTGCGTGGCCCGCGTGCAGCGTGCCGGTGACGTTGGGCGGCGGGATCATGACCGCGAACGGCGGCTTGCCGCTGTCCGGCTCGGCCGCGAACGCGGCTTCGGCCTCCCAGCGCGCGTACAGCGGGCCTTCGGCAAGCGCGGGGTCGAAGTTCTTGTCCAGCATCAGCCAACCTAGCAGGCGGGGCGGATCGGGCGGCCCTGCGTCCCGATCGCTGCAGCTTATCTCCGAGCGCCACGGCCTGCGCGCGGCGTCCGAGGCCTAGCGCCGCGTCAGCTTCTCGATCTCGGCCCGCACCATGGTCTCGACCATGGGCGGCAGGTGCACGTCTAGCCAGTTGCTGAGCAGCATGCGTAGCTCGTCGCGCACCAGCTCCTCGATGGTCGGACCGCCCGCCCGCAGCAGGGTCGGAGAGGCCGGGGCCGGCGGCGGCGCCGGCTGCTCGCGCAGCAGCGCCTCGTGCAGCGCCTCGAAGGACTGCGACGTGGCGGCACGGGTGCGTGCCGCCACCAGCCCCTCGATCGCGGCGCGGTCCGCCAGCGCGGGCTCCTGCCGCGACGGCGGCGCCGAGATCACCGGTGCGGGTGCCGCCGGCGGCGGGGGGGCGAGCGGCGACGAGGCGAGCGGCGGCGGAGCCAGCGGCGGCGGCGGCACCGCCAGGACCGGCTCGATCTTCTCGGGCACCATCATGGCCTCCCCCAGCACCAGCACGTCGTCCTCGTCGCGGCGCACCGACGGCTTGCCCTGCTCGAGTTCGGGGCTGCCCCGCCCCTGAGGAGCCTCCGCGGGCGCCACCTCGTCCTCCGTCAGGATGCGCCGCATAGAGGCGAGCATGGTGTCCATCTAGCCATCCTCGCCGGAAGCCCGCTCGAAGGAATCGCTCGGTTTGGATCTGCTCAAGATATCGATGTCCCCTGCTGTGCCGGTCAGCGGCCGGGTTGACTCACGGCGTAGTCGTTCAAGCCCCAGAGGCGGTCCCGGACCGCGTTGTAATAGGCCGTCTCGTCGTAGAGAGGCACGCTCAGTTTCAGGTCGCGCGCGGTCAGGCGGCCGATCGCGGCGGCGACGCTATAGGAGGCGGTGATCAGGCTGCTCAGGCTCTGCACCAGGGCGAGCTGCGCCGAGAGCAGGGTCTGCTGCTGCTGCAGCACCTCCAGGGTGGTGCTGGTGCCGACGATCGCCTGCCGCTCGACGCCGTCGAGCGCCACGATGTTGGCCTGCACGGCCGCCCGGTTGCTCTCGATCGAGGCGCGGAAGGCGACCAGGTTCTCCCAGTTCGAGACCGCCGCCTGCAGCGCGGTGCGCCGCTGCACGTCGACCTGGCGGCGCGCGTACTGCTCGGTCTGGCGCGCCTGCCTGACCGCCGAATACTCGGCTCCCCCCTGGTAGATCGGCACCTGGAAGTTGAGGATCGCCTCCTTGATGTCCTGCTCGTAGCCCTTGTAGCCCTGGTTCACGCCGTGCAGGTACTCGGCCTGTGCGGCGACCTTGGGCAGCAGGGCGGACACCGCGACGTCGACCGCGTCCTTCTCCGAGGACTGCGTGAACAGGGCCGCGATCACGTTGGGATTGTTGGAGATCGCGACCGACATCGCCTCCTGCTCGCTGTGCACCGGCAGCATCAGCGGCTGCGGCGGGATCAGGTTGGGCGGCGGCGGCATGCCGACCTGCTGCACGTAGGTCGCTTCGGCGGTCTCCAGCTGGCCTTCCGCCTGCTGGCGCTGGGCGCGCGCGGTGGCGAGCGCCGCCTCCGCCTGCGCGACGTCGGTGCGGGTGATCTCGCCGACGCGGAAGCGGTCGTTGGTGGCGTTCAGCTGCTCCACCAGCACGCGCTCGTTGTTGGTCTGGATCTGCAGGTTCTGCTGGTTCTGGATCACGCCGACATAGGCGTTGACCACGTTGGTGAACACCGTCTCCTCGGTCGCGATCAGGTTGGCGCGCTCCGCCATCACCCGGTTGAGCGCCTCGTGGGTCAGCGACGTGGTGTGGCCGCCGCTGTAGATCGGCTGCTGTATGGTGACGCCGCCGGTGTAGCCGGGGGAGTTGACCGGCGTCTGCGGCAGCAGCGCGCCCTCCGAGGTGGTGCCCTGGAAGTAGGTCAGCGTGGCGGTGCCGGTGATGGTCGGGCGCCAGCCGGCGAGCGCGGTGGGCACGTTCTCGTCGGTGGCGCGCAGGTTGGCACGCTCCGCCTGCAGCTGCGGGTTGGTCAGGTAGGCGGCGGACAGCGCCTGCTGCAGCGTGTGCGGGATGAAGGTCGGCGAGCCGCTGCCGTCATATCTCTGCGCCAGTGCGGTGCTGCTGCACAGCAATGCCGTGAGCCCGACCCCGACCCCCGTGCGAACCATCATCCAAGTC
>CAXTOE010000400.1:0-3104 GCA_964245685.1 uncultured Acetobacteraceae bacterium
CGTGATCCTGCCCGGCGCCACCTACATCGAGAAGCCCGGCACCTACAGCAACACCGAGGGTCGTGTGCAGCGTGCCTTCCAGGCGGTATTTCCGCCCGGCGAGGCCAAGGAGGATTGGCGCATCCTGCGCGCCTTCTCCGAGGTGGTCGGCCACCGCCTGCCGTACGACAGCATCGAGGCGCTGCGCGACCGGCTGGCCGAGGTGAACCCGGTGTTCGCGAGACAGGGGCTGCCGCGTTTCGGCGTATCCGACTTCACAGGTCCCGCCGGCGATGCGGGCGCCGTCTATGCGCAACCCTCCGCGCAGGCGCCGGCGCTGCAGGTGGCGGAGTAGCGCCGCGTGGAGCACTTCTTCCTGCACACCGGCCTCGGGCTGCTGCTGCTGACCGTGCTCGAGACGCTGGCGATGCTGGTGCCGCTGCTGGTCGGGGTCGCCTACGTGGTCTACGGCGAGCGCAAGGTGCTGGCCGCGATCCAGCTGCGTCGCGGCCCCAACACTGTGGGCCCGTTCGGGCTGCTGCAGAGCTTCGCCGACGCGATCAAGATGATCACCAAGGAGACGGTGATCCCCTCGGGGGCGAACCGGGTGCTGTTCCTGCTGGCGCCGGTGCTGACCTTCGGGCTGGCACTGACGGCCTGGGCGGTGATCCCGGCCAACGACCACTGGGCGGTCGCCGACATCAACGTCGGCGTGCTGTACCTGTTCGCGATCTCCTCGCTCGGCGTCTACGGCATCATCATCGCCGGCTGGGCGAGCAACTCGAAATACGCCTTCATGGGCAGCCTGCGCTCGGCGGCGCAGATGGTCAGCTACGAGGTCTCGATCGGGCTGGTGCTGGTCTCGGTGCTGCTGTGCGTCGGCAGCCTGAACCTCAACGACGTGGTGCTGGCGCAGCGCCATGTCTGGTTCGCGGTGCCGATGCTGCCGATGTTCGTGGTGTTCTTCATCTCCGGGCTCGCCGAGTGCAACCGCGCGCCGTTCGACCTCGCCGAGGGCGAGAGCGAACTGGTGGCCGGCTTCTTCGTCGAGTACAGCTCGCTCGCCTTCGGCCTGTTCTTCCTCGGCGAGTATGCCAACATGTTCCTGATGAGCGGGATGACCAGCATCCTGTTCCTCGGCGGCTGGCTGCCGCCGATCGGCATCGCGCCCTTCACCTGGATCCCCGGGCCGATCTGGTTCATCCTCAAGATCCTGTTCGTGATGTTCATGTTCATCTGGGTGCGCGGCACCTTCCCGCGCTACCGCTACGACCAGCTCATGCGCCTGGGCTGGAAGGTGTTCCTGCCGTTCTCGCTGCTGTGGATGGTGCTGACCGCCTGCTTCCTGATGGCGACCGGGCTGCTGCCCCACGCCGGCTCCTGAGGATCTGCATACGATGGCCCTGCTGGACCGCACCGCCCGAAGTTTCCTGCTGGTCGAGCTGATCGCGGGACTGGGCGTGACCCTGCGCTACATGTTCAAGCCGAAGGTGACGATCAACTATCCCTACGAGAAGGGCCTATTCTCGCCGCGCTTCAAAGGGGAGCACGCGCTGCGCCGCTATCCGAACGGCGAGGAACGCTGCATCGCTTGCAAGCTGTGCGAGGCGGTCTGCCCGGCCTCGGCGATCACCATCGAGGCCGAGCCGCGGGACGACGGCTCGCGCCGCGCCACGCGCTACGACCTCGACATGACCAAGTGCATCTATTGCGGGCTGTGCGAGGAGTCCTGCCCGGTGGACGCCATCGTCGAGGGACCGAACTACGAGTTCGCCACAGAGACGCGCGAGGAGCTGCTCTACGACAAGGAGAAGCTGCTGGCCAACGGCGACCGCTGGGAGAGCGTGCTGGCGCGCCGGCTCGAGCAGGACGCGCCCTACCGATGATCACCCAGATCACCTTCACCCTTTTCGCCGCCGTGCTGGTGGTGTCGGCGGCCCTGGTGGTGAGTGCGCGCAATCCGGTGCACTCGGTGCTGTTCCTGATCCTCGCCTTCTTCAACGCCGCCGGGCTGTTCCTGATCGCCGGCGCCGAGTTCCTGGCGATGATCCTGGTGATCGTCTATGTAGGCGCCGTCGCGGTGCTGTTCCTGTTCGTGGTGATGATGCTGGACGTCGATTTCTCGCCGATGCGCGAGGGCCTGCAGCGCTACGCCCCGATCGGCGGCGTGGTCGGCGCGGTGCTGCTCGGCGAGATCGTGCTGACGGTGGGACGCTGGCGGATCGCGCCCGACGTGCGCGCGCTGCCGCACGCGCGGGTGGAGGATGCCGCGAGCAACACCGAGGCGCTGGGACGGCTGATCTATACCGACTACGTGTTCCTGTTCCAGGCCTGCGGCTTGGTGCTGCTGGTGGCGATGATCGGCGCCATCGTGCTGACGCTGCGCGAGCGCCGCGTGGGCAAGCGGCAGGACGTCTCGCTGCAGCATCGTCGCCTGCCGTCCGACACGCTGGAGCTGATGGACCTGCGTCGCGGCGAGGGCACCGACGGCAATGGCGGCTTCCTGCGCAGCAAGGATCGCGCACCGGTGCTGTATCCTTCCGCCGCCGATCACGGCGAGGCCGAGCGATGAGCCAGGGTGCGCTGCCGGGGATCGCCAGCGTCGGGCTGGCGCCCTACCTCACGGTGAGCGCGATCGTGCTGGTGATCGGCGTGTTCGGCATCTTCCTGAACCGCAAGAACGTCATCACCATGATGATGGCGATCGAGCTGATCCTGCTCTCGGCCAACATCAACCTGGTCGCGTTCTCCTCCGCACTCGGCGACCTGTCCGGCCAGGTGTTCACCCTGTTCGTGCTCACCATCGCGGCCGCCGAGGCGGCGATCGGCCTGGCCATCGTGACGGTGTATTTCCGCAACCGGGGCTCGATCGAGGTCGAGGACGCACGTTCGATGCGTGGTTGAGCGGGCCGTGGCTGAGCAGGCCGTGGCTGGGCGGGACAGGGTGAGGGTCTGAGATGGGTATGCTGTTCGCGACGGCCGTGTTCGCCCCGCTGCTCGGCTCGCTGGTGGCGCTGCTGTTCGGCCGCCAGATCGGCGACCGGGCGGCGCAGGCGGTCACCATCGGGCTGATGGTCCTGGCGGCACTGTGCGGCATCTCCGCCTTCGTGCAGCTGGAGCATCAG
>CAXTOE010000401.1:0-3071 GCA_964245685.1 uncultured Acetobacteraceae bacterium
GATGCCGAACGAGACGACGACTTCACCTGCCAGGATCGCCATCGTCACCGGCGGCAGCCGCGGCCTGGGTCGCAACACCGTGCTCAGCCTCGCCGCGCGCGGGGTCGATACCATCTTCACCTACCGTGCCAATCGCGCGCAGGCCGAGAAGGTCGTGGCACTCGCGGCCGAGGCGGGCGCCAGCGCCATCGCCCTGCCGCTCGACACCGGCCGCGTCGGCGCCTTCGACGGGTTCGTGGAAGCCGTGCGCGCGGCGCTGGCCGAACTGCGCCGCGAGCGTTTCGACTACCTCGTCAACAATGCCGGCACCTCGCACCACAACGCCTTCGACAGGACGACCGAGGCGGAGCTGGACGGTCTCTACGAGGTCCACTTCAAGGGCGTGTTCTTCCTCACCCAGAAGCTGCTTCCGCTTATCAACGACGGTGGAAGGATCGTGAACGTCTCCTCCGGCCTCACCCGCATCGCCTTCCCGGGCAGCGCCTCCTACGCGTCGATGAAGGGCGCCGTCGAGGTGCTCACCCGCTACCTGGCGAAGGAGCTGGGTCCACGCCGGATCGCCGTGAACACCATCGCACCCGGCGCCATCGAGACAGACTTCAGCGGCGGCATGGTTCGCGACGATGCCGATATCAACAGGCGCGTCGCCGACATGACGGCGCTCGGCCGCGCCGGCCTGCCCGACGATATCGGTCCGATGATCGCCTCTCTGCTCTCGGCGGATAATCGCTGGATCAATGCCCAGCGCATCGAGGTCTCGGGCGGCCTGGCGATCTAGCAGCACGCGGTATGTTCCCGCATCCGGGAGACGGAGGTCTCGACCAGCGCGGTATCGGCGGGATCGTGCCGAGGGTCACGGATGGTGGCTGACGAACGACGCCAACTTGGCCCTCGTACTCGGGGATCCCGGCCGGCAGGCCGGAGGTGACGTAGACCAGCACGATCAGCTCGCGCTCCTTGATGCCCGAGATCGTCACGCCGGACATCGGGCGCAGCCGAAGCGCCCGGGCGAGGGCGCCGCCCGTGATCCGCTGGGCCGGCGGCTCCGAACCCCGGTCGCCAGGATCGGGTTCCAGAGGCTTCGCCTCTGATCGGGTCAAGGGGGCGAAGCCCCCGGTTTGTCTTGGCCCCGTTGCTCCAGGCAGCAACGTGTTGACCCGGGTCCGCCCGCGTCGGACCATCGGCCGCGTTCGACGAGAGCTGTGTCATGAAGCGGGGGAGATGAGGCTGGCGCGCGACCGCAGCAGCACCGGTGTGCGTCCGGTCATCTTCCTCGCCGTGGCAATGCTGATCGCGAGCGGGACGGCGGCCGGTGCGGCGCAGGCCGGCGCGGCGCCGTTCATGCGCTATCCGAACACCTCCGCGACGTCGCTCGCCTTCGTCGCCCGGGATGAGCTGTGGACCGTTCCGCTCGCGGGTGGCGACGCGTCCCGGCTCACCCATGACGCCGGCGGGGTGCTGGCGCCGCGCTTCTCGCCCGATGGACGCTGGATCGCCTTCACCGCCCGACGCGCCGGGACCAACGACGTCTACGTGATCCCCGCCGCCGGCGGCGTGACCAGGCGGCTCACGTTCGACACGCTGATCGGCAGCGGCGAGGACCTGGTGGTGGCCTGGACACCGGACTCGCGCCGGGTCGTGTTCCTCTCCAGCCGCCGCTCGCCGTCCTTCAAGGAGATGCGTGCCTTCTCGGTCGCCGTCGAGGGCGGGCTGCCGCAGCAGCTGCCGCTCGACCATTCCGGCCTGCTCTCCTTCGCGCCCGGAGGCCACGCCGTCGCCTTCAACCGGATCTTCCGCAACGGTGCGCTGCCCAAGCGCTATGTCGGCGGGCAGGCGCAGGACATCTACACCTACGACTTCGACAGCAGGCGCCTCGACCGGATCACCGACTGGAAGGGTACCGACACCGCGCCGATGTGGCACGGACGCACGATCTATTTCCTCTCCGACCGCGGCCAGGGCTTCCGCGCCAATATCTGGGCCTACGATCTCGACGGCAGGCGCTTCCGCCAGATCACCCGCTTCGGCGACTTCGACGTCGATTTCCCGTCACTCGGTGATGCGACGATCACGTTCCAGCAGGGCGGTCGCCTGTACGCCATCGACCTCCCGTCGGAGAAGCTGCGCGAGGTGGCCGTGCGGGTGCCCGACGACGGCGCCAGGACGGCGCCGCGGACGCAGGCGGTGGGCGAGCTGGCGCGGGCGGCGGATGCGACGGGCGGCGTCGACTACGCGCTGTCACCGAACGGCGCGGCACTGCTGCTCTCCGCGCGCGGCGACCTGTTCGCGGTCTCCACCGATGCGGCAGCGCGCAACCTCACCGCCACACCGGGCGCGGACGAGGATCATCCGAGCTGGTCCGCGGACGGACGCATGATCGCCTACCAGACGGACGCGACCGGCGAGCAGCAGATCGCGCTGCGCGCCTATCCGGACGGCCATGAGCGCATCCTGACCCGCTTCGCGGCCGGCTATTTCTACGCCCCCGTCTGGTCGCCGGCCGGCGATCGCCTGGCCGTCGCCGATGCCAACCACGCGCTCTGGCTGATCCCGCTCGATGGCGCAGCACCGCGCCTGATCGCGCGCGACCCTTACGCCGAGATCCGCGACGCCGCGTTCTCTCCGGACGGACGCTGGCTCGCCTACAGCACCATGCGGGCGAACCGGCAGCGCGCCATCCACCTGGACGACCTGACCGCCGGGCGCGACGTCGTCGTCAGCAGCGAGATGAACAGCGACCGTCTGCCGCGTTTCTCCGCCGACGGACACCTGCTGCTCTTCGTCTCGCAGCGCAACGAACTGCCCCTGGTGTCGGATCGCGACGACGAGACCATCATCGCCACGCTGAACTCCGACGGGATCTTCGCCGCGACGCTGGATCGCGCCGACCCGTCGCCGCTCGCCCGTCGCCCGCCGACCCCTGCCCCGACCGCCGGCCCGGCGGAGAAGCCGCTCCACGTCGATACGGAGGGGCTGATGTCGCGCGCGGTGGCGCTCCCGGTCGCGCCCACCGTCATCGCCGGGCTGGACGTCCGGGGCAGCCGGCTGTTCTACGAGACCAAGCCGCCGCA
>CAXTOE010000402.1:0-3069 GCA_964245685.1 uncultured Acetobacteraceae bacterium
GATGATCGTCGAGAGGCTGGAGCTGCGCGTCGGCCGCGACCTGCAGTACGTGCGCATCAACGGCACCCTGGTCGGCGCCCTGGTCGGCGGTGCCTTCTACCTGCTGCTGCGTGCGCTGTTCGGCGAGGTCGAATAGCGGCATCGGGTTTCCCTGCCGCCGGCTCGACCGCACACCTTGACGCGGTGGGTGCGGGACGTCATCTCCTGTGATACCGGACCAGCTTGGTCCGCATCCCCCAAGCATCACTCCACCGGGCATGGCGACGAAGGCGATGTTGAGGCTGTCGAAACTGACCGATTACGCCGTGGTGGTGCTGGTGCGACTGGAGTCCAGCGCCGGCGTAACCACCGCTCCCTGCCTCGCGCAGGAGACCGGCATCCCGGAGCCGACCGTGGCCAAAGTGCTCAAGGCACTGGCGGCGTCGGGCCTGGTGTCGTCGCAGCGCGGCGCGCGCGGCGGCTACCGCTTGGCGCTGTCGCTGGAGCAGGTCTCGGTGGCGCAGGTGATCGCGGCCATCGACGGTCCGATCACGCTCGCCGCCTGCGTCGACGGCGCCGTCGGCGGCTGCGAGGCGCAGTCCTGCTGCGCGGTGCGCGGACGCTGGGATCCGGTCAACGAGGCGATCCGCGCCGCGCTGACCCGCATTACGCTCGCCGACATGCGTCCGGACGCCTCCGCGCGTCCGCCCGCACCGGCGTTCCGTATCGATACATCGCAGGCGCCGATGCGCGCGCCTGCCGCTGCCGAGTGAGGTACCATGTCAGCCGTCGCCGAGACCCTTAACGCCGTCGAGACCATGAGCGCCTCCACCTACAAGTGGGGGTTCGAGACCGACATCGAGATGGATCTCGCACCCAAGGGGCTCGACGAGGACACCATCCGGCTGATCTCGGCGCGCAAGGAGGAGCCCGAGTGGCTGCTCGCCTGGCGCCTGAAGGCGTTCGAGGCCTGGAAGCAGATGGCCGAGCCGCGCTGGTCCAAGGTCGGCTACCCGCCGATCGACTATCAGGACGCGCACTACTACGCGGCCCCCAAGCGCAAGCCGGGACCGAAGTCGCTCGACGAGGTCGACCCGCAGCTGCTGGCGACCTACGAGAAGCTCGGCATCCCGCTGCGCGAGCGCGCGCGTCTCGCCGGAGTGGAGGGGGCCGACGCCGAGCCGGGTGACGAGCGCGACGCGCAGGGCCGTCCGCAGGTCGCGGTCGACGCCGTGTTCGACAGCGTCTCGGTCGCCACCACCTTCCGCAGCACGCTGATGAAGGCGGGGGTGATCTTCTGCCCGATCAGCGAAGCGGTGCGCGAGCATCCCGAGCTGGTGCAGCTCTATCTCGGCAGCGTGGTGCCGGCGGCGGACAATTTCTACGCTGCCCTGAACTCGGCGGTGTTCACCGACGGCTCTTTCGTGTTCATCCCCAAGGGCGTGAAGTGCCCGATGGAGCTGTCGACCTATTTCCGCATCAATGCCAAGAACACAGGCCAGTTCGAGCGCACGCTGATCATCGCCGAGGCCGGCGCCTCGGTCTCCTATCTCGAGGGCTGCACCGCGCCGATGCGCGACGAGAACCAGCTGCACGCCGCCGTGGTCGAGCTGGTGGCGATGGACGACGCCTCGATCAAGTACAGCACGGTGCAGAACTGGTATCCTGGCGACAGCGAGGGGCGCGGCGGGATCTACAATTTCGTCACCAAGCGCGGCGCCTGCCGCGGCGCGCGCTCGCGCATCTCCTGGACGCAGGTCGAGACCGGCTCGGCGATCACCTGGAAGTACCCGTCCTGCATCCTGCAGGGCGAGGACAGCGTCGGCGAGTTCTACTCGGTGGCGGTGACCAACAACCGCCAGCAGGCCGACACCGGCACCAAGATGATCCACATCGGGCGCGGCACCCGCTCCACCATCGTCGCCAAGACGATCAGCGCCGGCCGCTCCGACAGCACCTATCGCGGCCTCGTGCGCATGATGCCGCGCGCGGCCAACGCGCGGAACTTCACCCAGTGCGACAGCCTGCTGATCGGCGACCGGTGCGGCGCCCACACCGTGCCCTACATCGAGAGCCGCAACCGGACCGCCAAGGTGGAGCACGAGGCCACCACCTCGAAGATCTCGGAGGACCAGCTGTTCTATTGCCGCTCGCGCGGCCTGTCGCAGGAGGACGCGGTCGGGCTGATCGTCAACGGCTTCTGCAAGGACGTGCTCAAGGAGCTGCCGATGGAGTTCGCCGTCGAGGCGCAGAAGCTGCTCGCGGTCAGCCTGGAGGGCAGCGTCGGATGAGCGGCGAGCTCAGGATCGCCGGCCTGTGCGCCGAGATCGACGACGCCGGCACACCCAAGGCGATCCTGAACGGCGTGGAGCTGGTGGTGCCGCCGGGCCAGGTGCACGCGGTCATGGGCCCGAACGGGTCGGGCAAGTCGACGCTGTCCTACGTGCTGGCCGGGCGTCAGGACTACGCCGTCACCGCCGGTAGCGCCCTCTACGACGGGCAGGACCTGCTGGCGATGCCGCCCGAGCAGCGCGCGAGTTCCGGGCTGTTCCTCGCCTTCCAGGCGCCGGTCGAGCTGCCCGGCGTGAACAACGCGAACTTCCTGCGCACCGCGGTGAACGCGCTGCGCCGTGCCCGCAACGAACCCGAGCTCGACGCGATCGCCTTCCTCAAGCTGGTGCGTGCGGAGTGCCGCCGGCTGTCGATGCCTGACGACATGCTCAAGCGCAACGTGAATGTCGGCTTCTCCGGCGGCGAGAAGAAGCGCAACGAGGTGCTGCAGATGGCGCTGCTGCGCCCCAGGTTCGCCATCCTCGACGAGACCGACAGCGGGCTCGACATCGACGCGCTGCGCATTGTGGCAGAGGGCGTCAATGCCCTGCGCGCGCCGGACTTCTCCGCCCTGGTGATCACCCATCATCAGCGGCTGCTCGAATACATCGTGCCGGACCGGGTGCACGTGATGGCGCGCGGCCGCATCATTCGCAGCGGCGGCCCGGAGCTGGCGCGCCAGCTGGAGGCCGAAGGCTACGCGCAGCTGATCGCGGAGGCGGCGTGAACGCGATCCAGCCGCTTCAGCCTGCTCAGAAT
>CAXTOE010000403.1:0-2759 GCA_964245685.1 uncultured Acetobacteraceae bacterium
CATGCGGGTCGCGGGGTCATCCGTCGGCGGTCCCGGCACGATGCCGGGCGCGGAGGTGGGTGATCGGGACGTCGGCTTCAACGAATTGAGAGTGAGGTAACCTTCCTCCTCTATCGTCCATTACCCGATCACCTGCTTCCGGACGAGGCCCCCGCGATGTCATGCTCCAGCCGCCGTCAGCTCCGAGCCTTCGCCGCGGCGTCGCTGCTCGGCGCCGGGCTCGTCGCCGGCGGCGCAGCGTGGGGAGCGGATCTGCGCATGACGGTCGAGAAGCCGCGCTTTACCTGCGAGCGCGGCGGCGTGTCGCTGTCCCACGTGGCGTTCCACGCCGGCCAGGCGCGGCTGGCCAAGGCGGTGCTGCCGTGCTGCGACGGCCGGCTCGGCTGCGCGCAGTTCCTGTCGACCAACACTGTGGTGCTGCCGCAGCGCCGCTGGCGCAGCTAGCCGGATCATACGCCGGCCGCGGCTTGAAGCCGCGTCCACGCTCCTCTACCTGACGGTGCGAAAGGATCGTCGGACATGCTGAGGACAGATCACGTGGAGCTGCAGTACGCGGCACTCGACGCGGCGGCGGTCGCGAGCGACCCCTTCGCTCACCTCGTGGTGCCGGATTTCGTGCCTCCCGAGAGCCTGCGCACGATCGTCGACGCGCTGCCGCCGATGTCCAGCGGCGGCTCCTTCCCACCCGCCTCGCTGCGGCTGCGCCCGGTGGTGCAAGCGCTGGTGCGCGAGCTGGAAGGACCGCGGCTGCGCCAGGCGATCGCGGGCAAGTTCGGGCTGCAGCTGGACGACGCGCCGACCATGCTCACCCTGCGCGGCCGAACCCGGGCCAGAGACGGGCGCATCCATCGCGACTCGACCGCCAAGCGGGTGACGGTGCTGCTCTACCTCAACCCCGAGGGCGAGAGCTGGGCCCGCCGCGAGGGCTGCCTGCGGCTGCTGCGACGCCGGGACGACATCGAGGACTACGCCGTCGAGGTGCCGCCGGTGAACGGCACCCTGCTCGCCTTCCCCAACGGCGAGAACAGCTGGCACGGCCACCGGCCCTATGTCGGCCGGCGCTACGCGGTGCAGCTCAACTACATGGCCGAGGGTGCGAAGGCACGCAGCGAGATGCGCCGGCATCGGGTCTCGGCGCTGCTCAAGCGCTTCGCCTCGGCGGCCTGACCGGACGGCTCAGGCCTCGGGCGGCACGTTACCCGCAAGCTCGTCGAGCCAGGCGCGGGCGTTGCCGTCCGACGGCGCCCGCCAGTCGCCGCGCGGCGACAGCGATCCGCCGGCGGCGAGCTTGGGCCCGTTCGGCATCGCCGAGCGCTTGAACTGGCTGAAGCCGAAATAGCGGCTCAGGAACAGCTCCAGCCAGTGCCGTATCTCCCCCAGCTCGTAGGCATGGCGCCGCGTCTGCGGGAAGCCCGGCGGCCAGCCGCCCCGCTCCGCGTCGCCCCAGGCCTGTAGTGCCAGGAAGGCGATCTTGGAGGGCCGGAAGCCGTAACGCAGGGTGTAGAACAGGTTGAAATCCTGCAGCGCGTACGGGCCGATGCGCGCCTCGGTGCTCTGCAGCGCGGAGCCCGCGCCGGCAGGGACCAGCTCGGGCGAGATCTCGGTGTCCAGGATCAGGCCCAGCGTGCGCAGCACCTCCGGCGCGAAGCCCTCCGAGGTGATCACCCAGCGTATCAGGTGCTGGATCAGCGTCTTGGGCACGCCCGCATTGACGTTGTAGTGCGACATCTGGTCGCCGACGCCGTAGGTGCACCAGCCCAGCGCCAGCTCCGACAGGTCGCCGGTGCCCAGCACGATCCCGTCATGCTGGTTAGCGAGCCGGAACAGGTAGTCGGTGCGCAGCCCGGCCTGAACGTTCTCGAAGGTCACGTCGTGCACCGCCTCGCCGCGCGCGAACGGATGGTGCATCTGCTCGAGCATCAGCCGTGCCGAGGGCCGGATATCCAGCACCGACGCGCTGACCCCGAGCGCCTGCATCAGCGCCATCGCGTTGCCGCGCGTGCCGTCGCTGGTGCCGAAGCCCGGCATGGTGTAGCCGAGGATGTCGCGTCGCGGCAGCCCGAGCCGGTCCATCGCGCGCGCCGCGACGATCAGCGCCTGCGTCGAATCCAGTCCGCCCGAGACGCCGATGACGAGGCGCCGGATGCCGGTAGCGCGCAGCCGCTGCTCCAGCCCGGACACCTGTATGCCGTAGGCCTCGTAGCAGTCCTGGCCGAGGCGTGCGGGATCGGAGGGCACGAACGGAAAGCGCTCGATCGGGCGGCGGAAGCCGATATCCGCCCGCGGCGGCGCCAGGGTGAAGCCGATGCGGCGGAAGCCCGCGACGCCGCTGCCGCCGCTCGCGCGGCGATTATCCTCGAACGTGCCCATGCGGGCGCGCTCCTGGCGCAGCAGATCGAGATCGATGTCGGCGACCGCACTGACCGGTCCGGAGGGGAAGCGCTCGGTCTCGGCGAGCAGCGCCCCGGCCTCGAAGATCGAGACCTGGCCGTCCCAGGCGACGTCGGTGGTGGACTCGCCCTCGCCGGCGGCGGCGTAGAGGTAGGCGCACAGGCCGCGCGCCGACTGCGCCTGGCAGAGCAGGCGACGCGTCTCCGCCTTGCCCACGGTGATGTTGCTGGCCGACAGGTTCGCGACCACCGTGGCACCGGCAAGGGCGGCGCCGGAGCTCGGCGGCGCCGGCACCCAGAGGTCCTCGCAGATCTCGGCGTGCACCACCAGGCCCGCGACGTCGGCGGCCTCGAACAGCAGGTCGGTAC
>CAXTOE010000403.1:2769-3067 GCA_964245685.1 uncultured Acetobacteraceae bacterium
CGGCCGGGGGGGCAGCCTCCACCCGCTGGGGGGGGCCCACGGCCCCCCGCGCCCCCGCCCGCGCCGCGGTCGGGGCGCCGCGGCCGACACCGGCGGCGAACTGCCGCGCCTCGTAGAACTCGCGGTAGTTCGGCAGGTAGGATTTCGGCACCGCGCCGAGGATGCGGCCGCGATGGATCGCGACCGCGCAGTTGAACAGCGCACCGTCATGTCGAAGCGGCGCCCCGACCAGGATCAGCGGCAGCAGCGTCGTGGAACGTTCCCGCAGCAGCGCCAGCGCCGCCTCGACCGCGTCGAG
>CAXTOE010000404.1:0-3065 GCA_964245685.1 uncultured Acetobacteraceae bacterium
GATCAGCAGCGCCCTCTGGTCGATCACCTGGTTGACGATCATCGGGAACAGCACACCGGGCGGCATGTTGCGCATGTCGTCCGGCAGCGTCTGCGCCGCCGCACGCACGTCGTCCAGATGCACCGGATCGCCGTTCACCGTCGCGACCACCGGATTCGGATTGGCAGGGACCGCGGCCTTGCCCGGCGTGCCCCCCGATGCGTCCTGCGCCGCATGGTGGGTGGTCTGGGCGACGACGGCGGTGCTGCCGAGCGCGGGAGAGAGCAGGGCGGCCGCCGCGAGGGCTGCCGCCGGGCTGGTGAGCCGCATGATAGGGGAACCCTGAAATTCGCGTTGGCCGGAACATGCCCGAACCCAAAAGCCAGGACAAGGCGAGCGCCGGCAGCACTCGACCCGCGCTTCGGTTGACCCGCCGGGACCCCAGTCTTATCTCAAGGCACCTTAATGGACTTCATGCCCGCACGGGGCCCGGGCATCCTCGCCGCAAGCCCGGTCGCCCGGCCGGGCTCGTGCCACCGCCGGAAGGCCCTCATGTTCGCAAGTCTAGCCCGCGCCCTGTTCGGCTCCGCCAACGACCGTTCGCTGAGGTCGCATCAGCGCCGGGTGCCGGAGATCAACGCCCTGGAGCCGCAGGTCCGGGCGCTGGACGACGCGGCGCTAACTGCAAAGACGCTCGAGTTCCGCGCCCGGCTGCAGGGGGGCGCCAGCCTGGACGATCTCCTGCCCGAGGCCTTCGCGGTGGTCCGCGAGGCGTCGCGCCGCGTACTCGGCATGCGCCATTTCGACGTGCAGCTGGTGGGCGGCATGGTGCTGCATTCCGGGCGCATCGCCGAGATGCGCACCGGCGAAGGCAAGACGCTGGTGGCGACGCTCCCGGTCTACCTCAACGCCCTGTCCGGCCGCGGCGTGCACGTGGTCACCGTGAATGACTACCTCGCCCGACGTGACGCCGAGGAGATGGGCCGCCTGTACGGCTTCCTCGGCCTCAGCACCGGCGTGATCGTGCCCAACCTGTCGGACGACGAGCGTCGGGCGGCCTACCACTCCGACGTCACCTACGGCACCAACAACGAGTTCGGCTTCGACTACCTGCGCGACAACATGAAGTACCGGCTGGAGGACATGACCCAGCGCGCCTTCAGCTACGCCATCGTCGACGAGGTCGATTCCATCCTGATCGACGAGGCGCGCACGCCGCTGATCATCTCCGGACCGGCCGAGGACAGCTCGGACCTGTACCGGCGGGTCGACGAGGTGGTCAAGCAGCTGGTCACCGACCCCTCGACCTACGACAAGGACGAGAAGTTCCGCACCGTGATCCTCACCGAGGCCGGCTCCGAGACGGTGGAGGAGATGCTGGTCGCCGCCGGCATCGTCACCGAGGGCGCACTCTACGACGTGCTCAACATCACCGTGGTGCACCACGTGCAGCAGTCGCTGCGCGCCCACACCCTGTTCGCGCGCGACGTCGACTACATCGTGCGCCAGGACAAGGTGATCATCATCGACGAGTTCACCGGCCGCATGATGGACGGGCGGCGCTACTCGGACGGGCTGCACCAGGCGCTGGAAGCCAAGGAGCACGTCGAGATCCAGCAGGAGAACCAGACGCTCGCCTCGATCACCTTCCAGAACTACTTCCGGCTCTATCCCAAGCTCTCCGGCATGACCGGCACCGCGGTGACCGAGGCCGACGAGTTCGCCGAGATCTACAAGCTCGACGTGATCGAGATCCCGACCAACCTGCCGATGGCCCGCCGCGACGGCGACGACGAGGTCTACCTCAACGCCAAGGAGAAGTACCTCGCCGTTACCACCCTGATCGAGGAGACCCACGCCACCGGGCAGCCGATCCTGGTCGGCACCACCAGCATCGAGAAGAGCGAGATGCTGTCGGACCTGCTCACGCAGCGCGGCGTCGTGCACAACGTGCTGAACGCGCGCTTCCACGAGAAGGAGGCGACCATCATCGCCCAGGCCGGCGCGCCCGGCGCGATCACGATCGCCACCAACATGGCCGGGCGCGGCACCGACATCAAGCTGGGCGGCAACGCCGACATGCGCATACGTCAGGAACTCGGCGAGATCGACGATCCGGCGGAGCGGCTGGCACGCGAGACGGCGCTGCGCGAGCAGGTGGCGGAGTGGCACGAGGTGGTGAAGCAGGCCGGCGGCCTGTTCGTGATCGGCACCGAGCGTCACGAGAGCCGCCGCATCGACAACCAGCTGCGCGGCCGCTCCGGCCGTCAGGGCGATCCGGGCGCCTCGCGATTCTTCCTGTCGCTGGAAGACGACCTGATGCGCATCTTCGGCTCCGAACGCATGGGCGGGATGCTGCAGCGGCTCGGGCTCAAGGAGGGCGAGGCGATCGTCCACCCCTGGATCAACCGCGCGCTGGAGAAGGCGCAGAAGAAGGTCGAGGCGCGCAACTTCGACACCCGCAAGAACCTGCTCAAGTACGACGACGTGATGAACGACCAGCGCAAGGAAGTCTACGCGCAGCGCCGCGAGTTCATGGCGGCGGGCGACGTGTCGGAGACGGTGGCGCAGATGCGCCGCGAGCTGATCGAGACGCTGGTCGGCCGCCGCATCCCCGAGCGCGCCTTCGCCGAGCAGTGGGAGAGTGCGGAGCTCGCCGAGGACCTGAACCGCCTGCTCGGGCTGGCACTGCCGGTCGCGGACTGGGCGCGCGAGGACGGCATGGACGCGCAGTCGGTGACCGAGCGCGTGCTGCAGGCGGCGGACGCGGCGATGGCGGCGAAGACCGCCGCCTTCGGCGCCGACGTCATGCAGTACATAGAGAAGCAGCTGCTGCTGACGACGCTGGACGCGGTGTGGAAGGAGCACCTGCTGTTGCTCGACCAGCTGCGCCAGGGCATCGGCCTGCGCGCCTACGCGCAGAAGGATCCGCTGAACGAGTACAAGCGCGAGGCCTTCAAGCTGTTCCACGTCATGCTCGACGAGATGCGCGAGCGCGTCACCGCGATGCTGGCGCGGGTCGAGCTGATGCCGCCGCCGGAGGCCGCACTCGAGCCGCCGCCCGCCTTCGATCCGCGGCCGCAGCC
>CAXTOE010000405.1:0-3049 GCA_964245685.1 uncultured Acetobacteraceae bacterium
GCACCGACATGCAGCGGCGGCGGCTCGGAGGGCGGCACCGGGATCGGCGGCGGCGGATCGCCGAGCGGCGCCGGCGCGTCCGGGTCGTCCTCGTCCTCGTCGTCGAACGGTGGAGGCCGGGGCGGCATGTCGCTGCCGCCCACGGGGGCCCGCCGCTCCGTGCCGTCCCGATACCGGCCGCGGGGCCGGCCGCCGCGGGATCGTCGTGTGGGGTTCGCGTTCATCGAGTGCCTCGCCTGAGGTGCCTGGACCTGAACCGGCGCCCGCCATCGCGGTTGCACCGGCCGCCGCTTGCAAACCCATTGCCGCCCCTACAGGATCGGACGCGGCGCGGTGCGATGAGGAAGCTGCTGATGACCCATCCCCGGACCATGCGCTTCATCGACCGCGCCGGAGACGGCGGACCCGAGGTGATGCGGCTGGCACAGGGCGCGGTGCCCGATCCGGGCCGGGGACAGGCGCTGATCCGGGTGATGGCGGCGGGGATCAACCGGCCGGACATCATGCAGCGCCGTGGCCTGTATCCGCCGCCGCCGACCGCGGATCCGGTGCTGGGCCTGGAGGTCGCGGGCGAGATCGTGGCACTCGGCGCCCCCGGCGAGGGCTCCGCGGTCGGCGACCGCGTCTGCGCGCTGGTCAACGGCGGCGGCTATGCCGAGTACTGCGTGGCACCGCTGGCGCAGTGCCTGCCCTGGCCGGCCGGCTTCGACGCCGTCCGCGCCGCGGCGCTGCCGGAGACCTACTTCACGGTGTGGTCGAACCTGTTCCGGATCGGCCGGCTCTCGGCGGGCGAGTCCGTGCTGGTGCATGGCGGCACCAGCGGCATCGGCAGCACCGCGATCCAGCTCGCGCGCGGGCTCGGCGCGATCGCCTACGCGACCGCCGGGAGCGACGAGAGATGCGCGATCTGCCTCTCGCTCGGCGCGGAGGCCGCGATCAACTACCGCACCGAGGACTTCGCCGAGCGGATCCGCGACCTCACCGGCGGCAGGGGCGTGAACGCGATCCTCGACATGATCGGCGCGCCCTACCTGGAGCGCAACCTGGACAGCCTGGCCGAGGACGGGCGGCTGCTGCTGGTCGCGGTGCAGGGCGGCCATCGCGCCGACGGCCTGAGCCTGTCGCGGCTGATGCAGCGCCGGCTGACCATCACCGGCTCGACGATGCGGTCGCGCACCGCGGCCTACAAGGGCGAGATCGCCTCGGCGCTGCGCGACCATGCCTGGCCGCTGCTGGAGTCCGGCGCCTGCCGGCCGCTGATCCACGCCGTGTTCCCGATCGACCACGTCGCGCAGGCGCACGCGCTGATGGAAAGCGGCGAGCATGCCGGCAAGATCGTCCTGACGATGGCATAGGCTTGGCGACGGGTCCGACGTCGGAGGCACGGCCGCCAGGGGTGCCGAGGCCGGCGCCATGAGGCTGCACGTCGTCGAACGCGGGCCGGAGCAGGACCGCGAGGCAGCGCGACGCCGCCCGCCGATCGTGCTGCTGCACGGACTGTTCGGCCGCGCCCGCAACCTGGGCTTCTTCCAGCGCCGGCTCGCGGCCGGGCGGCGCACCCTGGCGATCGACCTGCGCAACCACGGCGACAGCCCGCACGGCCAGATGGACTATACCAGCATGTCGTTCGACCTGGTGGAGACGCTGGCCGAGCAGGACGCGCTGCCGGCGACACTGGTCGGCCACTCCATGGGCGGCAAGGCGGCGATGACCCTCGCACTCAACCGGCCGGAGGCGGTGCACAGCCTGCTGGTGGCGGACATCCCGCCCGCGATCACCGGGCACGGCAGCTCGCAGCTCGGCCGGCAGATGCTGCGCATCCGCTTCCCGGACAGCCTCAACCGCGCCGGCGCCGACGCGCTGCTCGCCGAGACGGTGCCGGACCGCGACCTCCGCCACCTGATGCTGCAGAACCTCCGGCTGGGCGATAAGCCGGGCTGGCAGATCGGGCTGCAGGAGATCGTCGCCTCGATGATCAACATCGAGGGCTGGCCGTACATCCCCGAGGGCCACGCCTATAGCGGCCCGACCCTGTTCCTGGCCGGCGGACGCTCGCCCTACATCCAGCCGCAGCACCACGCGGTGATGCGCCGGCTGTTTCCCGGCCACCGCATGGAAGTCATCGAGCATGCCGGGCACTGGCTGCATGTCGAGGACCCGTCGCGGTTCGCGGCCCTGCTGGAGGCGTTCTGCGCGACCTACTAGCCGGAGATCCCACCGACCCGCTTCAGGCGGTCATCGGGTTGGCGGCCTCGACCGGCTTGGCCTCGTCGGCGACGCGCCAGAGATACCAGGCGGCGGCCGAGCGGTACGGGCTCCAGCTCTCGGTCTGCGCCGCGAGCTCGCGTGGCCGGGGCTGCTGCGGCAGCCGCTTGAGCCGGCGGAAGCCCTCGCGCACGCCGAAATCATCCACCGGCATGATGTCGGCGCGGCCCAGGCTGAAGATCATCAGCATCTCCACGGTCCAGCGGCCGATGCCGCGCAGGCTGCTCAGCCGCTCGATCAGCGCCGCATCGGTCAGGCGAACCGCCTGCCTGCGGGTCGGCACCAGGCCGGAGCACGCAGCCTCCGCGACCGCGCGGATCGCGGCCGCCTTGCCCATCGAGAAGCCGCAGCCGCGCAGGGCGGCGGGATCGGCCTGCAGCAGCGCCTCGACCGCGGGAAACCCGGCATCCTCGGCCAGCAGCGTGATCATCCGCCCCAGGATCGCCTCGGCGGCGCGGCCATGCAGCTGCTGGTGCGCGATCGCCCGCACCAGCGATTCAAACGGCTCGCGGGCACGATCGACGCGCAGCCGGCAGGGGCCGATGCGCGCGATCGCCCCGGCCAGATCCGGATCGACGGCGCTCAGATGGTGTCGCACCGCGTCGCGCCCGGCGCGGACCCGGAGCACCGTCGGCGCGTCCGGCGCCCGCATCACCGCTTCCGTCTCGGCGACGCCGGCTTCGCTCAGGTCGGGGTCGCCCGGGTGGGCGTCGCACGGGCTCGCTCGTGTCACGATGCGTATCGGACCAGACGGACGGTAGCGAAGCAAGGCGGCGGATGGCAC
>CAXTOE010000406.1:0-3040 GCA_964245685.1 uncultured Acetobacteraceae bacterium
CGGTCACGCCGCGGTGGTCAAACAGGCCCTGCGCGCGCTGTCCGCGCCCGCACCCGCCTCGCCTGCGACGAGCGGCTGGCGAGCCAGGTCGCGACCGTGCGCGCGAGGCGGCGCAGCCGCGAGCGGCCGGGACGTGCGCTGTCCGGGGACGGCGCCCTGCGTGCCCAGGCGCTCCGTCGCTTCGGGCACGAGCCGACGCCGGCGCAGCGCCGGGCACTGGCGGAGATCGACGCCGACCTCGCCGCCCCGCGCCGCATGCTGCGCCTGCTGCAGGGCGATGTCGGCTCCGGTAAGACCCTGGTGGCGCTGCTGGCGATGCTGCGCGCCGCCGAGGCCGGCGCCCAGGCGGCGATGATGGCGCCGACCGAGATCCTGGCGCGCCAGCACCACCACACCCTGTCGCGCCTGGCGCCGATCCCGGTGGCGCTGCTCACCGGCAGCATCAAGGGTTCGGCGCGTCGACACGCGCGGGCGCTGCTCGCCGGCGGCGAGGTCAAGCTCGCGGTCGGTACCCATGCGCTGTTCCAGCAGGGCGTCGGCTTCGCCGACCTGGCGCTGGCGGTGATCGACGAGCAGCACCGCTTCGGCGTCGAGCAGCGCCTGATGCTGGGCGACAAGGGCGAGCGCACCGACATCCTGGTGATGACCGCGACACCGATCCCGCGCACCCTGCTGCTGACGCAGTGGGGCGAGATGCAGGTCAGCCGGCTCGACGCCAAGCCGGTCGGGCGGCTGCCGATCCGCACCACGCTGCACGGCATGAGCCAGGTCGAGGAGGTCTGCGCCGGCATCGCCCGCGCGCTCGCCGGCGGCGCGCAGGTGTTCTGGGTCTGCCCGCTGGTCAGCGAGAGCGAGCTGCTCGACGTCGCGGCGGCGGAAGACCGCTACGCCGTCCTCGTCGAGCGGTTCGGCGGCCCCCTGGTCGGGCTCGCGCACGGGCGACAGGACATCGCGGTGCGCGAGGCGGCGCTGCGCGAGTTCGCGCAGGGCCGCACGCGCATCCTGGTCGCGACCACCGTGATCGAGGTGGGCGTCGACGTGCCGACTGCGACCGTGATGGTGGTGGAGCACGCCGAGCGCTTCGGCCTGGCGCAGCTGCACCAGCTGCGCGGCCGGGTCGGACGCGGGGCCGCCGCCAGCTACTGCCTGCTGCTGCACGAGGACGCGCTCGGCGCCCAGGCGCGCGACCGCCTGACGCTGCTGCGCGACACCGAGGACGGCTTCCTGATCGCCGACGAGGACCACCGGCTGCGCGGCGGCGGCGACCTGATGGGGCGCCGGCAATCCGGCCTGCCGGGCTTCCGGCTCGCCCGCGGACCGCGCTTCGACGAGCTGCTGCGCCTCGCCTGGCAGGATGCGGAGATGCTGCTGGACCGCGACCCGGCACTGGCCTCGCCGCGCGGCCGGGCGGTCTCGGTGCTGCTGGCGCTGTTCGGCCGCGGCGACGCGCGGACGCTGAACTCGGGCTGAGACAGGGACGACGCGATGCGGTTCGCCATCGGTTAGCGAAAGGTTTACGTTTTGCCCGTACTGTCCGGCCTACGGCTTCAACAGGAGTGACCATCATGAGCATCTCGAGCATCGCGTCGTCGGGTGCGGCGAGCATCACCCAGCAGCTGCAGGCCCAGGCACAGACCCAGGCGCAGGCGAGCCCGACCCAGCAGGCCGGCAAGCCGCACCATCACCACGGCGGCGGCGCCCCGGCGCAGAGCACCGACACCGCGCAGCCCTCCGTGTTCAACGCCTCCTCGATCCTCGACACGCTGGCTTGACGCCCTCGGCGGCGGCCGGCGCAGCGGCGCCGGTCGCCCGCAGGCAGCCGGTGCGGATCGAGCAGCTCGGCCACGTCCGCATCGACGACTACGCCTGGATGAAGGACGGGAACTGGCAGCGCGTGCTGCGCGACCCGGCGGTGCTGCGTCCGGACATCGCCGAGCACCTGCGCGCCGAGAACGCCTACACCGCGTCGATGCTGCGCTCCACCGAGGCGCTGCAGGCGACGATCCTCGGCGAGATGGCCGGGCGGCTGAAGCCCGACGAGATGTCGCCGCCGCTGCCGGACGGACCGTGGGAGTATTACGCCCGCTACGCCCCCGGCGCCGAGCAGCCGGTGCATGCCCGTCGTCCGCGCGGCGGCGGCGACGAGCAGGTGCTGCTCGACGTCGACGCCCTGGCGCGCGGCCACGGCTATTTCGTCGTCGCCGATGCCCGGCACAGCCCGGACCACGCGCTGTTCGCCTACGCCGAGGACGCTCAGGGCTCGGAGGTCTACCGCATCCGGGTCAAGGACCTGCGCACCGGCGCCCTGCTCGACGACCCCGCCGGATGCTGGCCGATCGAGAGTGCGAGCGGCGACTTCAGCTTCTCGCCCGACTCGCACTACCTGTTCTGGACCTTCCGCGACGAGCATGGGCGGCCCACGCGTATCTACCGCAGGCCGGCGCGCGGTGGTGCGGACGTGCTGGTCTACGAGGAGCTCGACCCGGGCTTCTTCATCGGCGTCGGCACGTCGGCCTCCCGCGCCTGGATCACCATCACCTGCGGCGACCAGGAGACCAGCGAGACCTGGCTGATCCCGGCCGCCGATCCGACCGCGGCCCCCCGCCTGGTGGCGGCGCGCGAGAAGGGCGTGCGCTACGCGCTGTCGCACTGGCAGGACCGCTTCATCATTCGCACCAACCTCGACGGCGCCACCGACTTCAAGCTGATGCAGGCACCCGCCGACGCGCCCTCGCGCGAGAACTGGCGCGACTGGGTGGCGCACCGCCCGGGGCACTTCATCGTCCACGCCAGCGCCTTCCGCGATCACCTGGTGCGGGTCGAGCGATGCGAGGCGAACAACGTCATCGTCATCACCGACCGCGACGGCGACAGCCATCCGATCGCGGTCGACGAGGAGGCGTACCTGCTCGGCCTCGACGGCAGCTACGAGCATGATGGTGCCGCACTCCGCTACAGCTACCAGTCGCCGACGACGCCGCGGCAATGGTTCGAGTACGACATGCACACCCGGCAGCGCCGGCTGCTCAAGACCCAGGAG
>CAXTOE010000407.1:0-650 GCA_964245685.1 uncultured Acetobacteraceae bacterium
CGCGCCAGCAGGCGGGCGGTGCCTTCCAGCGCCTCCACCGCCAGCACCAGCCCGTCCTGCACCACGCAGCCCTGACCGACGTCCAGGGCACCGAGGGCGCGCACCACCGCGATGCCGCGCGCGATGTCCGACATCGCCTGCGCATCGGGGCCGGCCGCGCCGATCGCGCCTGCGGCGGCCACGGCTCCGGCCAGGAACTCGTGCGCGCCGCGCACCACGAAGCCCTCCTCGTCCAGCACCCGCACCAGCGCGCCGAGCAGCCCGTCGTCGCCGCCGAACAGCGCGCGCCCGATGCGGCCCAGGATGCGGGCACCCTCGGCATCGGGACGCAGGTCGCGCAGCGACGGCCGGCGCACCGGGCCGATCAGCACCAGTTCGCGGCAGCGGTGCCGGCGCAGGGCCTCGAGGATCTGCCCGGCCGCGGCGAGCCGGATCACCTGGTGCGGGAACCCGGCGAGCGCTTGCACGTCAGCGAAGTCCTGGAAGGCGACGACGAACACCTCCCGGCCGCCGCGCCGCGCCGCGTCGGCGACCTGTGCCGGCAACGGACCGCCGCCGGCGAGGATGCCCAAGCTCGGAGGAGGATCCGGCTGCGGCCGCGGCAGGATCCGGCCTGCCCGGGCTCGTCGGAGCCGCCGCCACGCCGGACC
>CAXTOE010000407.1:660-992 GCA_964245685.1 uncultured Acetobacteraceae bacterium
TAGCCGAACTCCAGGCGCACCCGACGCAGACGCTGCTCGAACAGGTCGCCGCCCGACTCCGCGGCCGACTCCGCCTGCGGATACAGGCACCGGAAGGCGCGACGCAGACGCTGTATGTCGGGAGCGGCCACGCCGCTGCGCTTGAGCCAGATCCAGTGCAGCCCGACCAGCCGGGCGCGGTTGCCCATCACGCTGCCGTACGGGATCACGTCGGCCTCGACGCCGCACACCCCGCCGACCATCGCCGCACGGCCGATCCGCACGAACTGGTGCAGCGCCGCCGCCCCCATGATCCGCGCATGGTCCTCGATCACCACGTGGCCGCCCATGAC
>CAXTOE010000407.1:1002-3040 GCA_964245685.1 uncultured Acetobacteraceae bacterium
GGCAGTCATGCGCCACGTGCGCGTTGGCCATCAGCAGGCAGTCGCTGCCGACGCGGGTGACGCCGCCGCCGGAGCCGGTGCCGCGATGGATGGTGACATGCTCGCGCACCACGGTGCGGGCGCCGACCTCGCAGCGGGTGGGCTCGCCGCGATATTTCAGGTCCTGCGGCGCCAGCCCGACGGTGCAGAACGGGTAGAGCAGCGCGCCAGGGCCGATCTCGGTGCGGCCGTCCACGACCACGTGCGAGACCAGCCTGGTGCCGTCGCCGATGCTCACCTCGGGGCCGACGCTGCACCACGGACCGATCCGCACGTCCCGGCCGATCCGCGCGCCGGGTGCGATGAGGGCGGCCGGATGGATCTCGTCATGCATGGTCTCAAGACCCGGATACGGCATCGTGCGGTTCATCGTTACGGCATCGCCCAGGCCGGGGAGCGCGCCAAGACACTGAATGTTTCAGGCAATAACGCCGGACGAACGGAACGGCGCGGGCGCAGGTCAGGCGCGGCGCGATGTCACCGCATGATCATCGCGCTGTAGGTCGCCTCGGCCACCGAGACCCCATCGACCCGGGCGATGCCGCGGAATTTCCAGACATTGCCGCGGTTGCGCTCCTTCTCGACGTGGACGCGCAACTGGTCGCCGGGCACCACGGGGCGGCGGAACTTGGCGTTCTCGATGGTCATGAAATAGACCAGCTTGCCCTCGAACACGTCGCCCAGCGTCAGCACCACCAGCGCCGCCGCGGTCTGCGCCATCGCCTCGATGATCAGCACCCCGGGCATCACCGGCGCGGAGGGGAAATGGCCCTGGAAATGCGGCTCGTTGAAGGTCACGTTCTTGATGCCGATGGCGGAATGGTTCAGCACCACGTCGACCATGCGGTCGATCATCAGGAACGGGTAGCGGTGCGGGATCGCCGCCATGATCCGCAACACATCGATCTGCTCGATGCGCTCGCCGACCTGCGCCGCGAGCTTCGTGTCACCCGCCTCTAGCCCGGCGCCAGCCGCGTGCGCGACCTCGGCCGCATCGTTCTGTGTCCCGTCCATCGACGCTCAACCCAACTCCCTGCAGCCACGCCCTCGCCGGGCGCTAACCATTCGAGTCCCCCATGCGTTCCCCCGCCTGCGCGGGCGGGCGGCGGGACAAGCGTCGGAGTGTCGCGACGTTGCGGAAGAACTCGCGGAACGGCATCGCCGGGCTGCCGATCACGTCGGCGTCGGCGGGAACATCCGACATTACGCCCGCCTGTGCCCCTACCCTCGCCTTGCGGCCGATCCGGATGTGGCCGATCAGGCCGGCCTGGGCCGCGATCGTCACGAAATCCTCCAGCTCTGTCGAGCCGGATATCCCTGCCTGCGACACCACGATGCAACACCGCCCAAGTTTAACGTTGTGCCCGATCTGCACCAGGTTGTCGAGGCGCGAGCCGGCGCCGATCACCGTGTCCTGCACCGAGCCGCGGTCGATCGTCGCGTTGGCACCCACCTCGACGTCGTCCTCGATCACCACCCGTCCGAGCTGCGGCACGGTCACGAAGCCCTGCTCCGATACCGCGAAGCCGAACCCGTCCTGGCCGATCCTCGCACCCGGGAACAGCGTCACCCGGTCGCCCAGCAAGGCGTGGCTGAGGCTGACATGCGCGCCGATCCGGCACTCCGCGCCGATCGTCACCCCCGCCCCCACCACCGCGTGGGCACCGATCACGCTGCCGGCGCCGACGCGCGCCCGCGCTCCGATCACCGCGAAGGGACCGATCTCCGCACTCGCGTCGACCGCCGCGTCGGGCTCCACCAGGGCGGTGCGATGGATGCCCGGGACGGCGGCGATCGGCGGATGGAACAGGGCCGCGATCCGCGCCCAGGCGACGTAGGGCTGCGCCGTCACCAGCGCGCAGGCGCTGTCGGGCACCGCGTCGGCGAATGCGGGCGCCACGATCACCGCCCCGGCACCGGTCCGCGCCAGCAGGCCGGCATAGCGCCGGTTGTCGAGGAAGCTGACCTCGCCCGCTTCCGCCGCCTGCAGCGGCGCCAC
>CAXTOE010000408.1:0-3032 GCA_964245685.1 uncultured Acetobacteraceae bacterium
GCGCTCAACGTCCTGGTGCAGCTCCGGCACGCCGGTCGCGGATCGTGCCGGCGGCACGACGTCGGCGTGGGGCTCGGTATCCCGCGGCGCCGGATCGGGCAGCAGGACCACGCCGCCGGCACTCGGCAGGCCGATCGCGGGCGGTGGCGTCGCGCCATGCTTCGGCGGTCCCACCGATACCATCCAGGCGATCCCGGACGTGGCCGATAGCAGCAGCGCCAGCGTCAACCCAGCCGTGACGAGAGTTGCGCGTCGCTCCGGCGCGGTGCGTCGCGACAGGCGGATCGGTTCGAGCTGCGGCGGATCCTGCCAGCGTGACTCGCCGCCCATCGCCGCGGCGAAGGCCGGCGCCGGCGGTTCATGTATATCCTCGCGCCGCGGCTGCGTTGCGGCGGCCCGAATGCCGTCAGGTCCAGTTGCCAGCCTGAGATGCGCCGCCGGATCGTGCTCCAGCGCACCCAGACCGGCCTCCCGCAGCGCCGGCCATAGCGCCGGCGTGCCGGCGAGCAGGAAGCGCAGCACCGGCCGACCGTCGGTGCGCAGCATCGACAGCGTGACCAGCTTCAGCAGCGTCCGCACCGAGAGCATTTCGGCATGCTGGATGATCACCGCCAGCGGACGGCCGACATTGCGCCCGGTCGTCATCGCCTTGCGGATGGCGTCGTCGAGCAACGAGAGCTGCGCCACCGGCGCCGTCATCGTCGCCGTCGCGAGCCCGGCCTGTTGCAGTCGATCGAGAACGTTGAACAGCTGTTCGACAGCCACCCCTTCGATTCCCGTTATTACAACGAAATCTTGGCCGCAAAGTAATGCCGCCAATACTGGCTCGGAGATGTCAGGGTTGGCGACCGCCGGATACGAGTACGGCGGACGCAGCGAACCCGCGGCCGTACGTCCGTCCGTCCCGTGTACTACATCGTCCATTTCCAACAGCATAACGCGGCTCGCGGGCAAACGTGCGGCGCGGCCGGATCAAATCGTCGTAATTTTAAGACGATTGTTCCGGCGCAATCACGTCCTCAGCCTCCGCATCGCCTGTATTATCGGCGCAGCACCCGGCGGCGTCACGACATGCGGGCGACACGCCGACGGCGCGTTTCGTCACGCCTTTCAACCGTATCGTCATAGTCACTTTGTCGTTTAACTAGAACCTGCAGCGGGATCTCGGCTTGTCGGCTCGAACCTGAGAGACGGGTGCTGCCGCATGAACTCCAACAGCTTGCTCTGGATCACCACGATCGTCATGGCCGCCGGAGGATTGCTGATCCTCCTGATCGGCAAGCGTCGCACGCCGTCGGAGGAGATGCAGACCGTGCTGCACGGCATCGTGCCGCTGATCGCCGCTTGCTCCTATCTGGCCATGGCCACCGGACAAGGCCTAGTGCTGCTGCCGGCAGGCGGCGGCGCCACGCGAATCTTCTACTATGCCCGCTACATCGACTGGACCTTCACCACCCCGCTGCTCCTGCTCTCCCTGTCCCTGACCGCGATGCATGCCGGCCGGAAGCGCGCCGGTGCGATCACCGGCATAGTGCTCGCCGACCTGATGATGATCGTCACCGCATTCGTGTTCGGTGCGTCCGAGACCGGTTGGATGAAATGGACCTGGTTCATCATCTCCTGCCTGGCCTTCATCGGCGTCTACTACGTGATCTGGGTCTCGGGCCTGCAGGCCAATGCCCTGGAACGGGCGGACGTGCGCGTCAGCTACCGACGCAACGCGGCGATCCTGTCTATCCTGTGGCTGATCTACCCGCTGGCGCTCGCCGTGTCGCCGGATGGGCTGAACGTGATCAGCGATGCGGCAGGGGTGCTGTTCATCGCCATCCTCGACGTGCTGTCCAAGGTGGCGTACGGGCTGCTGGCCACGCTGTCGGACGCCAAGTCGACCGAGCTCGATCTCGCCGAGCACGCGGGGACGAAGCCGCTGCGCGCGGCAGCCTGACGCACGCGACGGCGGCAGCCTTCCCCTCCGTGCGACGCGCCGCCGGCCAGATCCGGGCGGTCTTGACGCTGCCGCACAGGTTGTTCGACTCCTGGCCGCTCAGGTGGGAAGCCCGGCCGTCGCGACGCGGCGGCCGGTGACCCGCGGCGATCCCGGAGTGGCACATGGAACAGGCCGAGTACCGCTTCGGCATCGAGGAAGAATACTTCCTGGCCGACGCCGAGACCCGCGGTACACCCTCATCCTCGGCGGCGCGGGCCTTCCACGCCGACGCCGGCGCTCGCCTTCCCGGAACCGGACGCGAGGTGCTGCAGAACCAGGTCGAGGTCTGCACGGCACCCGGATCCGATGCCGGAGCGGCGCGGCAGCGGCTGTCGTTCCTGCGCGCGCAGCTGGCCGCGATCGGGCGCGCCCACGGGCTGCTGGTGTTCGCGTCGGGAACCCATCCGCTCGCCTGCTGGCCTGACCAGGCGCAGAGCGAGGGCGAGCGCTACGACCGCATGACCGCCGAGTACGGCATCCTCGCTGCCCGCAACATGGTCTGCGCGCTGCACGTGCATGTCGAGCTGCCGCAGCCGGAGCGTCGGGTGGATCTGATGCGTCGGATGCTGCCGTACGTGCCGATCTTCCTCGCACTCTCGGCATCCTCGCCGTTCTGGGAGGGCCGCCCGACCGGGCTCGCCGCCTACCGGATGGCGGCATATCGGGAGTGGCCGCGCTCGGGACTGCCGGACCTGATGGATGGCCCGGACTACGAGCGCTACCTGCGCGTCATGACCGGGTCCGGCGCGATCCCGGACGCGAGCTACCTGTGGTGGGCGCTGCGGCCGTCGATGCTCTACCCGACGCTGGAGCTGCGTGTCTGCGACAGCTGCGTACGCGTCGAGGACGCGGTGGCGATCGCGGCCCTGTACCGCTGCACGCTTCGCATGCTCGACCGCCGGCGCGACGTGCATGCCGGGCTCACCGGCGCATCGCGTGCGATCGCCAGCGAGAACCTCTGGCGGGTGCAGCGCGAGGGGGTGCGAGCCACCCTGCTCGACGAGGAAGCCTGTGCCGCGATACCGCTGGAGCGCCAGCTACGGGC
>CAXTOE010000409.1:0-3015 GCA_964245685.1 uncultured Acetobacteraceae bacterium
TGGGCGACGCGGTGGCTGCCGAGGATCGCGCGCCGGTGCCGCAGACCGCCTACGCGTGGGACCCGATCGAGATCCTGCTGGCGGCGCATCAGCCGGAGTGACCGGCGCGGCCGGCGACGGGCCGGGCTCAGCGGCTGCGCGTGCAGACCGTGCCCTGCTGCTCCAGGTGGCAGTACAGCGGCGTGAAGTTGGTGTCGGCGGGCGGCGTCGAGGACAGGATGCCGGCCGGTCCCTCGTAAGGGCGCCCGGACGGGTTCAGCTCGTCCTGCGCCGCCGCGCGCTGCTCGGCACTGGGCGGCCGGCCGGAGCAGGCGCCGAGCGCCGGCACGAGAGCCAGGACAGCGAGGACGCGCAGCCGCCGCGAGGTCCGGTTCAGCCTAGTGATCCGCATGCCTGATCCTTCCGGTGCACGATGCCGCCGCCGTGCGCGGCGCCGCCGAGGGCGAAGCTGAACAGCCGCTGGGTGCCCAACAGGAAGGCGCGGCCGCCGCCCGGGAACAGCCGCCCGATCGCGGCGTGGCCGACGTCCAGTCCGCCGGCATAGGCGCCGAACGCCGGCAGCATGAGACGGCGGCTGTCGGCGACGAAGCAGGGCCGGCTGATCGTGCCGCCGCGGGTGGCGATCCTGGCCTTCGGGTGATGGTGCCCGCAGAGCTCGCCGGGTCCGTCCTGCGGCCCCTCGAGCGCCTGATGCCGGAAGCGCAGCGGACCGAGCGCGAACTCGGCCGCGTGCTCGCCGGGGAATCCCGCCGGAGGCTCGGGATCGTGGTTGCCCTGCACCCAGACCAGGCGGGCCTCGGTGCCGATGCGTCGCAGGCGGTGCGCCTCGACCGCCGGCAGCCGCTCCGCCGCGTGACGGTCGTGGAAGCTGTCGCCGAGTGCGACCACGATGTCGGGCCGCCAGTGCGCGATCGCCAGCAGCAGCCGGTCCAGCGTGACCCGACTGTCCCACGGCGGCAGCAGCGCGCCGCGACGGGCACAGGCGCTGCCCTTCTCCAGGTGCAGGTCGGCCACCACCAGCAGGCGCGCCGCCGGCCAGTACAGCACCCCCGCGGGGTCGAGCATCAGCCGCTCGCCGGCGAGGTGCAGCGGTGCCGCGTTCATCCGGGGCCGGCCCGCTGGTCGCGCCGCTGCGGCCGCATCGGGCGCGGACGACGACCGGGTGCCGCGCGCGATCCGGGCTGCCGGGTCAGCCGGCGCAGCTCCTGCGCGGGCCCCGGTCCGATATGCATCTCGGCGGTGGAGGGCTCGGCCTCACCAAGGGCTTCGGCGACCAGCGCCTCGGTCTCTGCCAGCAGCTCGTCCTCCTCCGCCTCGTTGCGCACCGATTCCTGGCCGATATCGAGCATCACCGGCACCGCCAGCGGCGACACCCGCGACAGCCGCATCACCCGGATCCGGCCGCTGACCCGCGCCAGCAGGTCGGACAGCCGGCCGACATCGGTCAGCCCGCCGCCCGCCTCGATCCGGGTGGCGCGCAGCAGCACGTGGTCCGGCTGGTGCCGGCGCAGCACGTCATAGACGAGATCGCTGTTCACCGTCACCTGACGCCGGGTGGCGCTGGCGCCAGGCTGCTGCCGCTCGATCAGTCCCGCGACCACGGCCACGTTGCGGAAGGTGCGCCGCAGCATCGAGCTCTCCGCCATCCAGGCCTCCAGGTCGTCGCCCAGCATGTCCTGAGCGAACAGGCCCGGCACGTCCTCCGGCGGCGGGTTGCCGCACCAGATCACGATCGCGTAGTCGGTGGCGACGAAGCCGAGCGGTGCCGCACCCGCCCGTCCCAGCCGGCGGGTCAGCAGCAGACCCAGCGTCTGGTGCGCGTTGCGGCCCTCGAAGCCGTAGGCGACCAGGAAGAAGCGGCCGTGGCGCGGGAAGATCTCCACCAGCAGGTCGTCGGGGCCGGGCAGGGTGGAGCGCTCCTGCTGCAGCTGCAGCCACTCCCGCACCGGCTCCGGGTATAGGTGCCAGGGCTGCGTGTCGTGCAGCATCCGCCGCACCCGCGCCGCGAGCCCGGAGGTCAGCGGGTTGCGCGACCCGGCCCAGGTCGGCACCAGCGGATCGCCGGCGCCGCCTTCCGCCGCCTCCACGCTGGCCTCGCGCAGGCGCAGGAAGCGCAGCTTGCGGCCGCCGAACATGAAGGCGTCGCCCTCGCGCAGGTGGTTGGCGAACGACTCCTCGATCTCCCCCAGCACCAGGCCGCGCGGACCGCCCAGCCGCACCTTCAGCACCGGCGCCTCGACGATGGTGCCGGCGTTCATACGCGCCTGTCGCGCGACGCGGGCGCTGCGCACGTGGATCATCCCATCGGCGTCGCGGAACAGCTTGCGGTAGCGCTCGTAGGCGGCGAGCGCGTAGCCGCCATGCTCGACGAAGCCGAGCACATCGTCGAAGTCCCGCCGCGACAGCGAGGCATACGGCTGCGCCGCTCGCACCTCACTGTACATCGCCTCGGCGTCGAACGGCGCGCCCGCGGCCATCAGCAGCAGGTGCTGCGCCAGCACGTCGAGGCCGCCCGGCAGTGCCGCGTCGCCGTCCAGCTCGCCCGCCGCCACGCCCTGGATCGCCGCCTGGCATTCCAGCACCTCGAAGCGGTTCGCCGGCACCAGCAGCGCCTGGCTGCTCTCCTCCAGGCGGTGGTTGGCGCGGCCGACCCGCTGCAGCAGCCGCGACACCCCCTTCGGCGCGCCCACCTGGATCACCTGGTCGATGCCGCCCCAGTCGATGCCGAGATCGAGCGAGGAGGTGGCGATCACCGCGCGCAAGCCGCCCGGAGCGCCCGGGCCACGCGCCATCGCCGCCTCGACGCGCCGGCGCTGGTTGATGTCGAGCGAGCCGTGATGCAGCGCGATCGGCAGGGTTGCCTCGTTGAGGCGCCAGATCGCCTGGAACAGCAGCTCGGCCTGGGCGCGGGTGTTGACGAACACGATGGTGAGCCCGCTGGCGGCGATACGCGCCAGGATCGCCGACGCGCCGGCGAGTCCCATGCGCCCGGACCAGGGCACGCGGTCCTCGGGC
>CAXTOE010000410.1:0-1588 GCA_964245685.1 uncultured Acetobacteraceae bacterium
CCTCAAGCGCACGACCTGGATCGAGGGCGACGCCGCCGCGCTGCGCGCGGTCGGCCCGGCCGCGGTGGCGCTGGCCGACGCCGAGGGGCTGGGTGCGCATGCCCGAAGCGTAGCGATCCGGCTCCCGCCCGCGGCGTCATGATCGGCCCGATCAGCACGCGCTTGACCCTGCCGGCAGCAATCCTCATGTTCCGGCGCTCACAATCCAGACATCCACGGCGGCTCAGCGTCTCCCGCGGAGGTGCCGTTCGGCCTGAACAGGAACCAAGATGAAGCATCGACCGATAGAAGAACCTAATGTCTAAGGAAGACATGATCGAATTCAGCGGCACCGTGATGGAGCTGCTGCCGAACGCGATGTTCAAGGTGAAGCTCGACAACGAGCATACCATCCTGGCCCATACCAGCGGCAAGATGCGCAAGAACCGGATCCGCGTGCTGGCCGGCGACCGGGTCAACGTCGAGATGACGCCCTACGACCTGTCGAAGGGTCGCATCACCTTCCGCTTCAAGTAGCCTGTCCCTGGCCATCCAGGCGCACGCGACGACGCCGCCGCGGCACCCCTTCATCCTCGCCTCCTCCTCGCCGCGCCGCCGCGAGCTGCTGGCTCAGATCGGGCTGGTGCCGGAGCTGGTGCTCAGTCCGGACATCGACGAGACGCCGCATCGGGACGAGCTGCCGCGCCTCTGCGTCGAGCGTCTCGCACTCGCCAAGTCGGTGGCGGCGGCGGAGATGGCGGCATCGCGAGGCGCCGACGGCCGCCTGATCCTCACCGCCGATACCGTCGTGGCGCTGGGCCGACGCATGCTGCCCCGCGCTGAGGACGAGGCCACCGCCCGTCGCTGCCTCGGCCTGCTCTCCGGACGGCGCCACCGCGTCATCACCGCCGTGGTGCTGCTGCATCCGCAGGGCCGCGCAACGCGCACGGTGGAGAGCGTGGTGGCGTTCTCGCGCCTGACGTCGCGTCAGCTCGACGCGCTGATCGCCGCCGGCGACTGGCATGGCAAGGCGGGCGGCTACGCCGTGCAGGGGCACGCCGCCGCCTTCGTCCGCTTCCTGTCGGGAAGCTATTCCAACGTCGTCGGCCTGCCGCTGTTCGAGACCGCTCAGCTGCTTCGCGGCCACGGCGCGCTGCTCTGAACCACCCGTGAGCACGCGCCTCCTCGCCTCCTGCAGCCCCGGCGAGGTCCGGGTGGCGCTGCTCGAGGCCGACTCGCTGCTGGAGTACGCGCTGGTTCGGCCGGGCGCTCCCGACGGTGTCGGCGACCTCCATCTCGGCCGCGTCAGCGCCGTGCTGCCCGCACTCGGCGGCGTCTTCGTGTCGCTCGCCGCGGGGGGCAGGCTCCTCAGCGGCTTTCTCCCGGACAAGGAAGGCACCGGCGGACAGAGCGAGGGCACGCTGGTCGCGGTGCGGGTGACGCGCAGCGCGCAGGGCGACAAGGGTCCACGTCTGACGGCGAGGCTGACACCGGCGGAGCAGCGGCGCATCGACGCATGCCGCGCGGAGGCTGGACTGGTCGAGCGCGGTCCCGATGCTCTGCATCGCCTCGCCGTCGCCTGGCCGGAGGCCGCGATCTGCTGCGACGA
>CAXTOE010000410.1:1598-3003 GCA_964245685.1 uncultured Acetobacteraceae bacterium
CCCGCGCCTCGCGGCCTCGCTGCACCCGCACTTCGGCGACCGGGTGCGGATCGTGCGGCGCGCCTTCGACGACGCGCTGGAAGCCGAGATCGACCAGCTGGCGCTGCCGGAGGTCATGCTCCCGGGCGGCCTGCGGGCGAGCTTCCACCCGACCCCGGCGCTGGTCGCGGTCGACATGGACGGAGGTGCCAGCAGCGCCGAGCGCCGTCCCAAGCCGATCGTGCAGTTCGCGGCCAACCGGGCGGCGATTCCGGCGGTGATGCATCAGCTGCGGCTGCGCAACCTGTCGGGCGCGATCCTGCTCGATCCGGCAGGGCTCGCCGCACGCAAGCGCAGCGCGCTGGCGCCCGAGATCGAGGCGGCGCTGGCGCGCGATCCGCTGCGCCCGAAGCTGCTCGGCTTCACGGCACTCGGCCTGGCCGAGATCCTGCGGCCGCGGGTGCACCCGCCCTTGCACGAGTTGCTGCGCAGCCCGCATGGTGCGGCGCTCGCGGCGCTGCGCGAGGCGCTCGCCGCGCACGATGCGGCCCGCGGGCGGCCCGCGATCCGTGCCGGGATCGCGGTGATCACCGCACTTCGCGACGATCCGGCGGCGCTGCAGGACTTCGCCCGGCGTGCCACCGTATCACCGTCGCTGCGGACGGATCCCGCCGTCCGCGACCTGAGCTGGACGATCGAGAATGGCTGAAACCGCTCCCCTCGCCTCCTGCCCGATCTGCGGCCGCGCGACCGTCGCCGCGGTGCGGCCGTTCTGCTCGAAGCGCTGCGCCGACATCGATCTCGGCCGCTGGTTCTCCGGCCAGTACCGCACGCCGTCGCTGCGCATCGACACGGAGGAAGACGAGGCGGATCGGCCGCCGGATGCTTGATCGGGACGGGAACGTGGGCTAAAGCCTCCGCCACCGCAGGCTCCGGCCCAGGCGGCGCCCAGGTAGCTCAGTTGGTAGAGCATGCGACTGAAAATCGCAGTGTCGGTGGTTCGATTCCGCCCCTGGGCACCACTCTCCCGGGCACGACGCGAAGCGGCAGCGGGGGCGCGAGTGCGCCCCCGGCCACCAGAAAAGCGCGACTTCTTGTAGAGCTTGCTGGCGATCTCGAAGATCTCCTCCGGCGCGTAGTCCGGTGCGAAGGCGCCGTAATTGCCGAGCAGTTCGGGGATCTTGCCGCCCTGCGGGTGCCCGTCGACGAACTCCAGGTTGCCCGGCGGATCGCCGGGAAGTGCCACCTCGTCGTTCGACCACACGCCGGCGGCCTCGTGGTAGTCCGCAGAGCTGAAGCGGTACAGCCGGCGATGGCTGCCCTCGTTCAGGTATTTCTGGCACTCGGGGATCTTGTCGAGGTTGATGTTCGGCGTCGGCAGCATCTGCTCGATCGCGACGCCCGTCAGCTTCTTGAGCGCCAGCGC
>CAXTOE010000411.1:0-2561 GCA_964245685.1 uncultured Acetobacteraceae bacterium
CTGCCGCTCAACGCCAGGTATTCGGCACCCTCGACATCCACCTTGATCAGGTCGATGCGGCGCGCCGGGGGCACCAGCGCGTCCGGCGGCACGCAGCCCACCGTCTCGGCGCCGAGCAGGGCCGCGATGTCGGCGCCGGGTGCGGAGGTGGTGCCGTTGGAGTGCGAGCGATGCAGCACCAGCACCCCGGTCTCGGCACCCGCCGCCAGCTGCGCCACGGTGACGTGGGCGAAGCCGTTGGCGCGCCGGCTCGCCTCCAGCAGCCGCACGTTGCGGCCGTTCGGCTCGATCGCCAGCACGTAGCCGGCCGGTCCGACCAGGGCGGCGCTCAGCATGGTGAAGTAGCCGATGTTGGCGCCGATATCGAGCACCCCCATGCCCGGGCGCAGGATCCGGCGGAAGCACGCGCCGACCTCCGGCTCGTAGGCATCGGCGCGCACGTATCGGCCGACCGCGGCGTCGTCCGGCGCGCTGTAGATCCGGAAATCGCGCAGCTCGGTCAGCACCGGGCGATCAGATTCGTCGTCGCGCAGTAGCCCGCGGCGGGAGAACTCCAGCGAGCCGACGTAGCTCGCCACCACCGAGTGCAGCGTCTCGCCGACGCGCATGGCGTGGCCACGCCACTCCTCCGGGTTCGGATCGCGTCCCAGCAGCAACCGGAAGCAGGCCCGGATATCCTCCAGGCTGGCGACTTCGGAGAAGGCGGCCCCGGGCCCGGGCGCCCGATCCGGCACCGCCGCAGCAGATCTTAAACCGGCGGACATCGCGTCGCAGTCCTGCTGACCCGTCGCCGCCGGAGTTGGCAGAACGTGGCCGCCGAGGGATAGTGCCATGCGTCAGCCGTCTCGCGCAAAGCGGCGCCGCAGGCGGAGAGAGAAGCTTGCCGAACAAGATCTGGATCGATGTCGAGGACCTGTTCCAATACGCCGCCCTCAATCCGCGTCCGAGCGGGATCCAGCGGATCGAGTACGAGCTCTGCCGATCGCTGGCCAGCCTGCCGGAGTCGCGGCAGCGGGTGCGCTTCGTCCGTCACGCCGGATCACAGAAATCCTTCTACTCGATCCCCTACGCCGAGCTGGAAGCGCTGTATGGCGGGCTGACCTCCGGCGATAGGAGCAGGACCGAGCCGGCATCCCCCGCGGCCTCGGTGGCGCGGACGCCGGTGCAGATGCCGTCTGCGTCCGGGCCGCGGCCGCGCCAGAGGCCGCTCTCCCGCGACCCGCTGCGGCGGCTCGCCTACGCGATGCCACCGGGACTGCGCAACCCGCTGGTCGCCTTCTACAAGGCGGAACGCGAGGCGGGGCGGGCGCTGGCGCACCTGGGCAGCGCGGTGAGCTGGGCGACGCGGACCCGGCTGAACGCGGCGTTGCGTCGCGGCCGGCGCACGACGCCGGCGATCGTCGAGACCGAGGCGCCGCCGGCCGACGAGGCGGCCGTGAGCCAGCCGGTGTCCGGCATCACCGCCTTCGACGACAACTGCGCGCCGGGCGACGTGCTGCTGGTGCTGGGCTCGCCCTGGTTCCACCCGTTCTACGCCGAGGTGGTCGAGCGGGTGCAGCGGCAGCGCGACCTGCGGTTCGCGCTGCTGGTCTACGACATCATCCCGTTGCGCCGTCCGGAATGGTGCGACCACAACCTCGCACTTCGCTTCCGCGAGTGGACCAGCGACGTGTTTCCGCTGGTCGACACGTTCCTGACCATCTCGCGGGCGAGTGCGCGCGACATCGTGCAGCTGGCGCAGGACAGCGGCTACGCGCTGCGCCACCCGCCGCAGCCGATCCCGATCGGCACCGGCTTTACCTCGACCCGCAAGCCCGCGGGCTCGCAGGGCGAGGACGCCCACGTGTCGGGGCCGGCGCCCCGGCCGATCTCGCAGCGCCTGCCGCCGCCGGGCAGCTACGCGCTGATCGTCTCCACCATCGAGGCGCGCAAGAACCACATCCTGCTGTTCCGGGTGTGGCGCCGGCTGCTCGAGGAGATGCCGCGCGAACAGGTCCCGACCCTGGTGTTCGCCGGCAGGGTCGGCTGGCTGGTCGGCGACCTGATGCAACAGCTCCGCAACGCCGACTTCCTCGACGGCAAGATCCTGCTGGTCGAGGACCCGACCGACGACGAGCTCGAGAGCCTGTACGCCGGCTGCCGCTTCACCCTGTTCCCGTCGCTGTACGAGGGCTGGGGCTTGCCGGTGACCGAGAGCCTGTCCTTCGGCCGGCCCTGCATCATCTCGCGCGCCACCTCGCTGCCGGAGGCCGGCGGCCACCTCGCGCGCTACTTCGATCCCGAGAACGCCGGCGAAGCCTACGACGTCATACGCCACGCGATCGAGACGCCGGAGCAGACCGAGGCCTGGGCGGAACAGGTGCGCCGCGAGTTCGAGCCGGTCACCTGGGAGGATTCCGCGCGCGGCGTGCTGCGCACCCTGGGCTTCACGACGTCCGGCACCTCGGCACCGCACACCGAGGCGGGGCAGCTGACGGCCACCCATCCGGTCTGACCGACGCCGCCTGGATACGCGCCCGTCATGTTCGTCTCCTACGCCCAGAACTTCGAGGACGTGCTGC
>CAXTOE010000411.1:2571-2996 GCA_964245685.1 uncultured Acetobacteraceae bacterium
GGCTTCTACATCGACGTCGGCGCGTCGCATCCCGACATCGACTCCGTCACCCGCGCGTTCTTCGATCGCGGCTGGCATGGCATCAACGTCGAGCCTGGGATCGAGGACGCCGCCCGCATCGCGGCATCGCGCCCGGGCGACATCACCCTGCAGCTCGCTGCCGGCGGCGCGGAAGGCGAGGTCGATTTCTTTGCCCTCCCCGGCACCGGCCTGTCGACGACGGATCCGGCGGTGGCGGCGCGCCATCCCGCCCCGCACCGGATGCGCCCCGGTCGGGTGGCGATGCGCACCCTGGCCGGGATCTGCCGCGCCCACGTGCGTGGCGAGATCCATTTCCTCAAGATCGACGTCGAGGGCAGCGAGGCCGACGTGCTCGCCGGCGCCGACCTGATCACCTATCGGCCCTGGATCATCCTGGTGGAGGC
>CAXTOE010000412.1:0-2995 GCA_964245685.1 uncultured Acetobacteraceae bacterium
GTGGTGGCGTTCGTGGCGACGCAGCGCGAGGCGACCCTGCACGGCCATCTGCGTCATTCGGTGCACCTGGTACGCTTCACCGCCCCGGTGATCGAGCTCCGGCTGCAGCCGGAGGCGCCGCGCGACCTGACCCAGCGCCTGGCCGCGATCCTCTCGGAGGCAACCGGCACGCGCTGGACCATCGCGGTCTCCCGCGCCGCCGGCGAGCCGACGCTGTCCGAGCAGTCGGACGCGATCGAGGCGCGCGGCCGCTCGGATGCCGCGGCGCACCCGCTAGTGCAGGCGATCCTGTCGACCTTCCCCGGCGCCAGGATCGGCAGCCTGCGCGACACCCGTCTCGACGACTACGGGCTGCATCCCGAACCCGTGCCGGCCGAACCGCTGCCGCCGGAGCTCGCCCTCGAGCTGGCCGGACCCGAGCGGCTCGGGCCCGACGACCTTGTGTTTGAACCCGACGAGATCCCGGAGGACGAGTAAATGAAGAACCTTGCCGGCCTGATGAAGCAGGCCTCGCAGATGCAGGCCAAGATGGAGGAGATGCAGAGCAAGCTGGAGGCGCTGGAGATCGACGGCAGCGCCGGAGCCGGCATGGTCACGGTGACGCTGTCGGGCAAGGGCGACCTGCGCCGGATCAAGCTCGACCCGAAGCTCGCCGACCCGTCGGAGATGGAGATGCTGGAGGACCTGATCATCGCCGCCCACGCCGAGGCGCGCCGCCACCTGGAGGCGCGCACCCAGTCGGAGATGCAGAACGTCACCGGCGGGCTGAACCTGCCGCCCGGCATGAAGCTGCCGTTCTGACGCCGCCTTCGCATCCGGCGCCGGCCTAGCCTTGGGCGGTCCGGAGATCGAGCGCCTGATCGAGCTGCTCGGCAAGCTGCCCGGGCTCGGTCCGCGCTCGGCACGGCGCGCCGCACTGGGGCTGCTCCGGCAGCCGCAGGCGAAGATGCTGCCGCTCGCGCAGGCGATGCAGCAGGCGGCGCGCACGGTGCAGAGCTGCGCCACCTGCGGCAACCTGGACAGCCGCGATCCGTGCACGATCTGTGCGGATCCCGGACGCGACCGGTCGCTGATCTGCGTCGTCGAGGGGGTCGGCGATCTCTGGGCGCTGGAGCGCGCCCGGGTGCATCGCGGCGTCTACCACGTGCTCGGCGGCACGCTGTCGCCGCTCGGCGGCGTCGGGCCGGAGGACCTGAACCTGTCGCCGCTGCTCAACCGGCTCGAGGGCGGCGGCGTGCGCGAGGTGATCCTCGCCCTCGGGGCCACCGTCGAGGGTGCCACCACCGCGCACTGGCTGTCGGAGCGGCTGGCGCGGTTTGACGTCCTGGTCAGCCGGGTCGGGCAGGGGGTGCCGATGGGCGGCGCTCGACGTGCTGGACGACGGCACCCTCGCCGCCGCGCTGATGGCGCGCCGTCCTTCGTGACCCAGCCCTCATGAGCATCACGTTCGCGCTGCCGCCGCGGATGCCGCGCGCGGCGCTGGTCACCGGCGGCGGCACCAGGCTGGGTCGGGCGATCGCGCTCGGCCTCGCCGCCTGCGGCGTCTCGGTGGCGGTGCATTGCCGCGCCCGGCACGGCCCGGCCTACGACGCGGCGCAGCGCACCGCGGAGGCGATACGCGGCCACGGCGTGCAGGCCTGCGTGACCGAGGCCGAGCTCGGCAGCGAGGCCGAGGTCGCGACCCTCGTCGCTCGCGCGGTCGGCGCGATCGGGCCGCTCGGCATCCTGGTCAACAACGCGAGCCTGTTCGAGCGCGACGAGTGGCACGACGCCAGCCGCGAGAGCTGGGACGCCCACATGCAGCCGAACCTGCGCGCGCCGTTCCGGCTGATGCAGGAGTTCGCCCGGGCACTGCCGGAGGATGCGGAGGGCATGGTGCTCAACATGCTCGACCAGAGGGTGTGGTCGCTGACGCCGCACTTCGTCTCCTACACCGTCTCGAAGGCGGCGCTGTGGTCGCTGACGCAGTCGATGGCGCTGGCGCTGGCGCCGCGGATCCGGGTGAACGCGATCGGCCCCGGGCCGGCGCTGCCCAGCCCGAGGCAGAGTGCGGCGCAGTTCGCCGCCCAGAGCGCCAGCGTGCCGCTCGGCCACGGCACCGACCCCGATGAGATCGCGCGCGCGGCGCTGGCGCTGCTCGGCCTGCCTTCCGTCACCGGGCAGATGCTGGCGCTGGATGGCGGCCAGCACCTGCAATGGCACCCGGCACCGGCCGGCGGCGCCGTCCCCGCGGAGGAGTAGCCGCGCGTGTCGATCTTCCCGCCCTGGCCGGACCGCCCCGCGCTGCGACGCGTGTTCCTCCGCGACATGGTGCTGCAGGCGGCGATCGGCGTGTATCCGCACGAGCAGGGCGTCACGCAGCGCGTGCGCATCAACATCTCGTTCGGCGTGCAGGACGAGGCCGGCCTGGCGGTGGGCCGCGACGACCTGTCGCGCACGGTCTCCTACGAGCGCGTGGTGCAGCTGGTGCGCCGGATCGTGGCCGACGGCCACGTGCGGCTGGTCGAGACGATGGCCGAGCGCATCGCCGCCGGCGTGCTCGCCGACCGCCGCATCCGCGTCATCCGGGTCAAGGTCGAGAAGCTGGACGTGTTCGACGAGCTGGAGGCCGTGGGGGTGGAGATCGAGCGCCGCCCCTAGGCCCGCGCGACCGACCCGCGCGCGCAAGGGCCGACGCTGGCACAGGGCTGCTCTGTTTCGTGGCTTTCGCGACGACACGCTGTTGCAAATCGGGCGCAGACTGTGCACCTGCAGCGGCATGAACCCAGCCATTACCCTCGGCCTGCTCACCGCGCTGCTCTACGGCATCAGCGACTTTATCGCCAAGTTCTCCAGCCGCGCCGTGGGCGTGTGGCGGACGCTGTTCTGGGGCGAGCTGTGCTCGGTGTCGCTGCTGACGCTGTGGATCCTGCTGCGCGGCGGAACGCCCGCCGGCGCCTGGACGATGCCACCCGCGGTCTGGGGCATGGCGGTGCTGTCTAACCTGATGATCCTC
>CAXTOE010000413.1:0-429 GCA_964245685.1 uncultured Acetobacteraceae bacterium
CGGGCGAGGCGCCGAGCCCCGGGGGGCACGACGCGGCACAGCGCGCAGGGGATGGCGATGAGGATCGCGAGCGGGACGGCGCAGAGTGGGGTCGCCAGCGGCAACGCCCACCAGAACACGTCGACCCGGGTCAGCAGCGCGTCGGTGATCCAGTACAGCCCGGCGCAGTAGAACCCGAAGCCGAAGACGAAGCCGTGGCGCAGGGCGGCGGCGAACGAGGCAGCGGCGTCGATGCGTCGCAGCAGCAGCGTCACGGTGAGCAGCAGGATCGGCACCAGCCCGAACGGCGGCAGCGCCAGCGCCGAGAGCGCGCCCGCGGCCAGCATCTGCCACGCGCCCGAGCCCCGCCTGTCCGCCGGCGTCAATCCCGCGCGTCGCGGAGCTGGCGCTCGTAGTGGCGGGAGTACTTGTCGGTGATCAGGTCGGTCT
>CAXTOE010000413.1:439-2982 GCA_964245685.1 uncultured Acetobacteraceae bacterium
CCGCACCGTCACCGATGAAGCCGCCCAGGCGCAGGTAGCCCTTGATCAGCGGCGGCAGCTGCAGCTGCACACGGCGATGGTCGATCGCCTGGGGATCGCATCGACGCATCTCGACATAGCGTTCCGGCACCGCGCGCGGCCGCAGCGCCGGCGGGGCGAGATGGTTGTGATAGAGAAAGGTGAGCTCGTCGCGCAGCCGCTCCGGATCGATCCCGGGCAGGCTGGCGCAGCCGAACATCACGTCGATGCGGTGCAGGAACACGTAGGCGGCGATGCCGCGCCACAGCAGCTGCATCGCCGCGCGCCCGCGATATTTCATGTCGACGCACGAGCGACCCAGCTCGAGCAGACGCCCGGGAAAGCCGGTGATCCGGCTGATGTCGTACTCCGACGAGGTGTAGAAGCGGCCGACCCGCTCCGCACCCTCGTTCTGCACCAGCCGGTAGGTGCCGACCACCCCGCGGGCACCCGGGCTCACGGCGTGGTCGATGACCAGGAGATGGTCGGCCACGTCGTCGAACAGGTCGATGTCGCGCCGCAGCCGGCGGGCCCGCTCGTCGGGCCGCGCACCCATCTCGTCGTAGAAGATGCGATAGCGCAGCGCCTGTGCCGCGTCGCGCTCGGCGGCGGTGGTGGCGATGCGCACCGCGAGGTTGCCGGCGCGGAGTTCGCCGAAGCCGCCGGCCACGAGCTTCGGCGCAGGATGGAGCGTGAGCGGCGGGGCGACGATCGGCGTCGTCAGGCTCACCGTGCGGCTCCGTCGCGGCCAGGCGTCGGAGGCTGGTAGTCCTTGGCATCGGCCCCCAGAGCAACGGCGTGGGCCGCTCCCGGCACCGCATCCCGGCCCTGCTCGACGTCGCGGCGCCGGCGCGCGAACAGCTCCATGCGGTGGGAGACGAGGTCGAACCCCAGCCGGCTCGCGATCTGTCGCATCAGCTGCTCATGCTCCGCGTCCTCGAACTCGATGACCTTGCCGGTCTCGACGTCGATCAGATGATAATGATGGCCGTGCTCGGTCGCCTCGTAGCGCGCGCGTCCGCCGCCGAAATCGCGCCGCTCCAGGATGCCCTTCTCTTCCAGCAGCCGCACCGTGCGGTAGACCGTCGCCACCGAGATGCGCGAATCCAGCGTGGTCGCACGGCGATACAGCTCCTCGACGTCCGGGTGATCCTCCGCCTCGGAGAGCACGCGGGCGATGACGCGTCGCTGGCCGGTCATCTTGAGCCCGCGCTCGACGCACAGCCGCTCAATCCGCGATCCGATCGCCTTCACCGATGGCTACCCTCGTGCCCGCGCGCGTTCATCCCAAGGCGGCGTAGCCGATGACGGCGGACCTTGTCCAATTGGGATGCCACGCGACGCGAGGGCCGACGAACATGCCGGGGCAGCCGAAGGAAGAAGCGGGCGCTGCGGTCAGCCGGCGCTAGGGCGTGGCGCGCGGCTTGGTGCCGAGGCCGATCTGCTTGGCCAACGCCGAACGGTGCCGGGCGTAGTCGGGCGCCACCATGGGATAGTCCGCCGGCAGGCCCCAGCGTTCCCGGTATTGCTCCGGCGTCATGTCGTAGGCGGTCTTGAGGTGGCGCTTGAGCATCTTGAGCTTCTTGCCGTCCTCCAGGCAGACGATGTGGTCGGCGAACACCGACTTGCGGACCGAGACCGCCGGCTGCGGCTTGTCCACCGGGATCACCTCGCGATCGACGCTGGACAGGGTCCGGAACACGTCCTGTATCAACCCGGGCAGGGCGTCGGACGCGACCGAGTTGTTGGACACGTGGGCGGAGACGATCTGGGCGGTCAGTTCCAGCATATCGGCGTCGCCTGACTGCTCGGTCATGTCCACCCTACTCCGCAACAAAGACGAAAACGCTATATAGTTTTTATTCGAGTTGCCGCAATGTGTATTCCGTCCTTACTCATGAGACGTCTACCTACACGAGACGGCGACATAAAAATCAGCCTCCGGATCGCCGCACCGATGCAAGAACTCGACATCACCCGCGAGACCTGTCCGATGACCTTCGTGCGCACACGGCTCGCCCTCGACCGGATGCAGCCGGGCGAGCTGCTGCAGGTGCGGCTGCGGGGCGAGGAGCCGCGGCGCAACGTGACCGGCAACGCGGTGTCGCTCGGCCACACGCTGGTCTCGGACGAGCCCGCCCCGGACGGTACCAGGCTGATCGCGATCCGCCGCCGCTAGAGGCTGAGGGCCCCTGCCGAGCAGGTGGTTCCAAGCAGACCAAGGCCTGGGGCCGCCGGCCCCCGCGGGTCAAGGGCGGCGTCCTTGGCTTGCTTCCTCAGAAGAAGGCGCGCGACAGCACCAGCGCGTGCGACCCGTCGGCGTAGTAGTCCCGACGCCGCCCGACGGCGACGAAGCCGTGCCGGTCATACAGTGCCCGCGCCGGCGCGTTGCTCTCGGCGACCTCGAGAAACATACGCGCCGCACCGCGTCGCGCCGCCTCCGCGACCGCCTCCTCGAGCAGCGCGGCACCCACGCCGCGGCCACGCGCGGCCACGACGGCGAGCGGCACCGCCGTCCCGCGTTC
>CAXTOE010000414.1:0-2972 GCA_964245685.1 uncultured Acetobacteraceae bacterium
GCCCGCATCTCGTGTGCCGCCGCCAGTCCGTCGAGGTTGGGCATCCGCATGTCCATCAGCACCAGGTCGTAGCGGCGGCGGCGGAACGCCGCGACCGCCTGCAGCCCGTCGAGCGCCACGTCCACGTCGTAGCCGGCCTGCTGCAGGATCGTCGTCGCGAGTTCGACGTTCACCGCGTTGTCCTCGGCGAGCAGGATGCGTGCCGCCGGGCCCTCGCCGCGTACTCCGTCGTCGGGGTGCGGCGCCTCGGCGTGCTCGGGGACGCCCGCGGGACCTGCGCGCCGCAGCGGCAGCTCGAGCCAGAACACGCTGCCGCCGCCGGGACGATCCGCGACGCCGATCCGTCCGCCCATCAGGGTGACCAGCCGCTTGCAGATGCTGAGCCCGAGCCCGGTGCCGCCGAAACGTCGGCTGATCGACGTGTCCGCCTGCTCGAACGAGGCGAACAGCTTGCCCTTCACCTCGTCCCCGACGCCGATCCCGGTGTCGCGCACCTCGATGCGGACGCTGGCATGCGCGGGATCGAGATCCACGCCGCTGACCGCGATCGTGACCTCGCCCGCCTCGGTGAACTTCACGGCATTGCAGGTGAGGTTCAGCAGCACCTGGCGCAGGCGCGTCGGATCGCCGCGGAACCTGCCGCCCGCGGTCATGTCGGCCCGCAGCGACAGGGATTTCTGCCTCGCCGCGACCCCGGACAGCTCCAGCACCCGTTCCACCAGCGTCGCGAGGTCGAACTCCGCCTCCTCCAAGGTGAGCTTGCCGGCCTCCAGCTTCGAGACGTCCAGGATGTCGTCGAGGATGGCGAGCAGCGCGTCGCCCGAATACTGCACCGCTTCGGCCAGCTTGCGCTGCGGCGGGGTCAGGCCGGTCTCGAGGAGCAGGGCGTTCATCCCCAGCACGCCGTTCATCGGCGTCCGGATCTCGTGGCTCATGGTGGCCAGGAACTCGGACTTGGCATGGCTGACGCGCTCCGCCTGCTGACGCAACCTGACCTGCTCGCGCTCGACCTCCTTGCGTTCGGTGATGTCCTGGAACACGCCGAACACGCCGGTGATCCCGCCTCCCGGTCCGCGTCGCGCCTCCGCCCAGACCGAGACGTCCCGCTGGCTGCCGTCGGGACGGATCAGCCGTGCCTCGCAACGCTCCGCCGCACCCGAGCGCATCGCCGCCTCTAGGACACGGACGAGCTTCGGCCGGTCTTCGGGGTGATAGAACTCTATCGCCGCATCGAGACGTGGCGGCCCGGCGTCGCGCGCGCGGCCGTGGATACGGTACACCTCGTCAGACCAGAACAGCTCGCGCGTCGCGCCGTCGACGTGCCAGTGGCCGAGGCGCGCGCTCTCCTCCGCCATGACGAGCAGCTGGTTCGCCTCGTCGAGGCGCGACGTGACCTCGATCCCGCTCCGCCGGGCGGCGAGGAGATGCATGACGCCGTGCGACAGCTCGGTCAGGATCGCCCGCTGTTCGCCGCTGAGCTGACGCGGCCTCTGGTCGATGACGCACAGCGATCCCAGCGCCAGCTTGTCGGGCGTGATCAGCGGGGCGCCGGCATAGAAGCGGATGCCCGGACTGCCGACCACCATGGGGTTGTCGGCAAACCTCTCGTCGCAGGCGGCGTCCGGTACCTCCAGGATCTCGGCGGAGTGGATCGCGTGGGCGCAGAACGAGATCTCGCGCGGCGTCTCGCTCCGGTCCAACCCGATCACCGACTTGAACCATTGTCGCCTGCCGTCGATCAGGGTGATGATCGCGATCGGCACGTCGCAGACGGTCGCCGCGATCCGCGTCAGGGCATCGAAGGCCTGCTCCGAGTGCGTGTCCATGACCTGGTAGCGCTCGAGAGCCGCGAGCCTCGCCTCTTCGTCCGCGAGCTTCAGGGCGCTGATCACCGGCGCATCCCGCGCGACGGGGAGGCGGGATCGCGATGGCAGGGTCTTGGCATCACCGGCGTTCCGTTAATTTATCGAAACAATAACGAATCCGGTCGAGACGCGCTAGCCTGACGGGCTGGTGGCCGCCCGGACCGCCATGCTAATCCTCTCTCCGGAGGGTGACCGATGGGCGCATCCCGCCGACCGCGCCTCGCCGCACTGGGCCTGCTGCTGGGTCTCGGTGCCGCCGGCCCGGATCCGGCAGCCGTGCAGCTGAGCGACAGCCGGCTCTCCCCGCCTCCGGGCGGTGCCGAATCACTCGCGACGTCGCAGGACGGTTCGGCCCGGCTGACCATCCCGGTGATGATCGACGGCCACGGACCCTATCCGTTCGTGGTCGATACCGGCGCCAACCGCTCGGTGATCTCGCGCGAGCTGGCGATCACCCTGAAGCTCCCGCCGGGACCTCAGGTGGCGCTCGACGACGCGCTGGTCCGCGAACGCGTGGATACCGTGCTGATCGATCGCCTCGATGTCGGCCGCCGGCAGATCCGGGCCGTGGACGCGCCCGTGCTTCCGGCCCGGGACCTCGGCGCCGACGGCATGCTCGGCATCGACAGCCTGCGCGGCCAGCACGTGGTGCTGGACTTCAAGGGCAAGCGTCTGCTGGTCGCGCCGTCCGGCGAGGCGGACGACGACTTCACCGCCAACGCCACGGTGGTGCAGGGACGCAGGCGGTTCGGACAGCTGGTCCTGGTCGATGCGGAGAGCCAGGCCAGGCCGGTCTTCGTCATCCTGGATTCCGGCGCGCAGAACACGATCGGCAACGACGCCCTGCGCCGGCTGATGCGCTTCGGCGACGGACGCGCCAAGCTGCCGGTCGACCGGCTGATCAGCGTGACCGGCAGGCAGGCTACCGCCGAGATCGACGAGATGCCCGAGATCCGTCTCGGCGAGGTCACCATCGAGCACGCGCCGGTGGCCTACGCCAGCCTGCACACCTTCACCCAGTTCGGCCTCGACGATAGGCCCGCACTGCTGCTCGGGATGGACGTGCTGCGCGTGTTCCGCAGCGTGTCGATCGACTTCCGCAGGCGG
>CAXTOE010000415.1:0-1155 GCA_964245685.1 uncultured Acetobacteraceae bacterium
TCGCCGCCCTGGTCGTCGATGCCAAGGACGAGACGGCGGCGGCGTTCTACCGGCATCTGGGCTTCGTGCCGCTGACGGCTGACGGTCTGCAACTGGTGTTGCCGCTCAAAAAACCCGGAAACTGAGGCGGAATTCATGTGTCCTGGCCGGGACTACTCCTGCCCGTTTCGCCGTGGCTGTGACTACGAACAGCGATCCGTCCCAAGGAGCGTGGCTGCCGGCTTTGGCTGGTCAGGCTCAAAACAGACTGAGCTGGCGGCCGTCCTGGCGGCGTCTGCTTGCAACCTGGTGGCGGTGATCCGGCTGTGGCCTGGCGGGGGTGACCGGCGTCGGCGTCGGAAACGGGTGAATCTCTGCCGGTCCCGCCTCGGCTGCGACGGCTGCGGCAGGCTCCTCGGCAGGGGCGGGCGCTTCCTGCTGCTCCGTCACGGCGGTTGGCATGATCCGCTTGCGGCGGATGCGGCTGGTCACCGGCTCCTCGCCGGTCATGCGTCGCGCCGTCGTGCGAACCGGGGCGGCCTCGACGCTGTGGCTGGCCTTCAGCTGGCGGATCTGCTCGGCCAGCTTAGCGACGCTCGGTCCCTCGCTGCCGGGTTGCGGGACCGCCTGTGACAGGCCGGATTTCAGGCGGTCGCGCAGTTCCGCCAGCTCGTCCAGATAGGCATCGTGCGGAAACGCCGCACCTAACCGGGCCTGGTGGTCGCGCAACTGGCCTTCACTGATCTCCTGCTCCTGGCGGGTGGCGTCCAGCTGGCCAGCGGAGCCGGCCAGCAACCGCTCCACGGCGTTAAACACCGCGCGCGGCCCGCGATGCTCGCGGGATAGCTCGCCGTGCCGCACCAGCGTCCCTTCGAGGAAGACGTCGGCGGCTCCGTTCGGATGCAGGACCATTCCATAATCGAGTCCACGATACCGGCCGAACGGGAAGCGCCGCGTCTGCTGCACGGTGAGCGGCAGGGCGTCGATGCGGGCGTCGAGCAGCTTTGCCACCTCGTCGTCGCCGCAGGCACGCTCGCCGATGGTCAGCCGGTCGCGGCGGTGCGCCTCGGCGGTCGCCAGGTCGGCCGCCAGATCGGTGCAGCGTTTCTCCAGGCGCGTGATCTTGGCCGGCAGGTCGCGGATGGCGCGGCGGGCCAGGTATTGCTCGTCGGCGTG
>CAXTOE010000415.1:1255-2968 GCA_964245685.1 uncultured Acetobacteraceae bacterium
AAGACCAGCTGCGTGCCGCGCGTCGCGGCTGTTTTCGACCAGATGGCGGCGACGTGCTCAGTCAAGGCGTTGATCTTCGAGCGGTGATCGTCCCCGGCCACACTTGAAAGCAACCGGGCGTCGAGCGCCAGCTTGCGGCCGTCGGTGGTGATCGCCAGCGCATTGTCTTCCCTCGGGTCCACCTTCTGCGAGCGCAGCCGGTCGTAGCGGGCGACCAGCGCCAGCTGCAGCCCGGCCTGCTCCTCCGACATCGGGCAGGCGACGATGCTCGCCTTGCCGCCCTCCAGCTCCGGCGTCGGCAGCTGGAGCATCGCTGCGGTCTGCACGTCGGCAAACGCGCGGAACATCTGCTGCAGCTCGGGCAGGTTGGTGAACTTGGCAAACCGGCTGCGCGGCCGCAGGCTCGCGCCGTCGGGCGAGATTTCCATGGTGTCGACCACCTCGCCGAAGGTGCCGGCCCAGCCGTCGAAATGCTCGATCCCCCGGCTGGCCAGCCCTTCGGGATCAAGGAAGCGCTGCATCGTGTACAGCTCGACCATGGTGTTGGAGATCGGCGTGCCGGTGGCGAACGTCACGCCGTGGCCGGGGTGTTTTTCGCCGAGATAGCGGGCTTTCATGTAGATGTCGAAGGCGCGTTCCGAGCCGGTGGTCTGGATGCCGGCGACCCGCTCCATCTTGGTCGGCGTCTCCAGGTTCTTGAAAAAGTGCGCCTCGTCGATGAACACGTGATCGACGCCCAGCTCGTCGAACACCAGCCCGTCATCTTTTTTCTCGCCGGCGGCCAGGTCTTTGAGCCGCTCCTCGCGGCGGGCCTTCTGCTTTTCGATGGTTTTGATGATGTTGCGCGGCGTGCCGGTGCCGGCATGGTCGCGGAGCAGCTGGTCGTACTCGCCGATCTGCTCGCGGAGGAAGCGTTGCTGGTACTCGCTGGACATGCCGATCCGCTCGAAGCTCGAATGGGTGACGATGATCGCGTCCCACTGGCCGGATGCGATGCGGGCGGTCAGCAGCTTGCGGCGGTCGCGGGCGAGGTCCTCCTTGGCGGCGACCAGCAGCTTGGCGTTGGGGTAGAGCTGCATGAACTCGCGGGAAAACTGCTCGAGCATGTGGTTGGGCACGACGAACATCGGCTTACGCACCAGCCCGGCCTGCCTGAGCTTCATGCCGGTGGCCGCCATGGTGAAAGTCTTGCCCGCCCCGACCGCGTGGGCCAGCAGCGTGTTGCCGCTGCTCATCCCGCGCCAGATGGCGTCCTTCTGGTGCTGGCGCAGCTCGATGCCCTGGCTCATCCCGGGAAAGTCGAGATGGCCGCCGTCGAACAGGCGCGGCCGGAGGTTGTTGTAGGTGTCGTTGTACAGCCGCACCAGCCGCTCGGTGCGCTCCGGCTCGGCGAACACCCAGGCTTTGAATTTTTCCTTGATCAGCTTCTGCTTCTCGCGGGCGGCCAGCGTGTCATCCTGGTTGACCACCCGCTCCTCGCGGCCCCCGTCATGCACCGTGTCGTAGATGACCGGCGTCTTCATGTTCAGCGCCAGGTCAAGCAGCCAGGTCCCATTGGCCCGCGGCGTGCCGAACTCGGCGGTGGCGGCGACCGACGCCTCGGCGGCGTGGGTGGCGCTCAGGCTCCACAGGGCGTCCTTTTTCAGGTGCCCGACCGGCACGTCGGAGCGCTCGACGCGGAACAGCTCGGCGGCGAACGCCTGGATGTCGGCC
>CAXTOE010000416.1:0-1163 GCA_964245685.1 uncultured Acetobacteraceae bacterium
GGGGTCGATCATCGCGCCGTAGCGCTCGCCGCCCTCGCCGTCCCAGGGCAGGGTCGCGATCCTTCCGGGCGAGATCAGCCGCCACAGTGCGGCCAGCATGATCAGCACCGCGCAGGCCAGCGAGGCGCGGGTGCGGTTGGTGGCGTCGTGCGTCAGCAGCACCGACCACCAGCTGTTGGCGTCGATGAAGCGCAGGTTCGGCTCCAGCCGGCCGAGGATCAGCACGCAGCCGATCAGCAGCAGCAGCGGCAGCGCGGTGCCGGGCGCGAACGGCTCGCTGAGGATGCGGGCGTGGCGGTAGTACGAGCTGCGGAACGGCGCGATCAGCAGCGCCGACAGCAGCAGGATGCCCGGCACCAGCGGCACGGTGCCGCGCAGCGCGGTCAGCATCGCGGCGGCGCAGAGCAGGGCGATGGTCGCCCCCCAGGCCAGGGTGACGCGGTTGGACAGGCCGATCGCCAGTCCCATCAGCGCCGCGCCGATCAGCGACGGCACGTAGTCGCCGGCGAACGCCGTGATCCAGGCGGCGATGCCGGTGGGACGGTCGAACAGGCTGGCGCCGGCCGGCAGCACGACGTCGAGGTCGGACGCGGGATCGAGCACGCCGAGTGCCAGCAGCATCGCGCCGCACAGCGACACCGCGCCGACCGCGACACCCACCGAGAAGTCCGCCTCGCTCTGGCGGATCACCAGGCTGGGCCGCGGCAGGCGCGGCACGCCGGGCGCGCCGCCGCGCAGCACCGCGACGATGGCGTCGCCGCGCAGCAGCAGCTCGTGGCCCGCGAACAGGATGCCGGCGAGGAACAGCGGCAGGATGTAGTAGAAGATCCGGAACACGAAGATCATGCCCAGGATGCGCGGCGCCGGCAGCCACGCCGACAGGCCGAGCAGCATGGCGCCGTCGAACACGCCGAGCCCGCCCGGGACGCTGGCGAGCAGGCCGGCGGTGTAGGAGGCGATGTAGATGGCGAGGAAGGTCGCGTAGCCGAGCCCCGGCGTGGCCGGCAGCAGGGTGTAGGCGATGGCGGCGGTGGCGGCGACGTCGAGGCTGGCGACGATCACCTGGCCGACCGCCATGCGCGGCCCGGGCAGCTCGACGTGCAGACGCCCGAGCGTCAGGTGACGGCGACGGCTGGACAGCAGCACGTAGCCGATCACGACGC
>CAXTOE010000416.1:1173-2968 GCA_964245685.1 uncultured Acetobacteraceae bacterium
GGTCGTGGTCCGGCAGCGCGGCCAGGCCCGCCTGCAGCGCCGTCGGCAGCGCGTGGCTCAGGAACGGCACCGCGCCGGGCTCGATCAGCAGCACGCCGCCGATCAGGCCGCAGGCGCCGAACACGAAGGTCAGCGAGCAGAACGCGATGATCTGCGCGATCTGGACCGGCGGCACCCCCCAGTTGCCGTACAGCCGGAAGCGCACCGCGGCGCCGGAGAGCGCGGCGAAGCCCAGGTTGTGCGACAGCACGTAGGAGCAGAACGAGGCGAAGCAGGTGCGGCGGAAGGCGATCCTGCATCCGGCGTGGAAGGTCGCCATGCGGTCATAGAACGACAGGATGAAGTAGGACAGCAGCGTGCAGCCTGCCGACGCCAGCAGGGCGTGTCCGGGGATCGCGTGCAGTCCGTCGCGTACCTGGCGGAAGCTCAGGTGACGGAACTCGCGCTGCACCACGAAGATCGCGGCCGCCAGCAGCAGCAGCCCGAGCAGGTGGGGAAACTGCCGGCCGAGGCGGAGCGCCAGCAGCCTGCCCCTGATCATCTCCCGCCCCCGGTCATCGCGATCACCCCGCTAGCGCGAGAGCGCCGCCTCGATCAGCGCCACCGTCTCGGCCACGCCGAACAGGGCGATGAAGATGCCGAAGCGCGGCCCCTCCTTCTGGCCGAGCAGCACCTCGTAGAGGCAGCCGAACCAGGCGCGCAGGGTCTCGAACGCGTGCCGCTTGCCGACCTCGAACACGAGGTTCTGGATCGCCTCCGGATCGGGGCCCGGCGTCGGCTCGATCCCCTTCAGGGTCTCGGCGAGATCGGCGAGTGCGGCACGCTCGCGGTCGTCGGGAGCGCGGAACTGCTTACGCGGGCGCACGAAGTCGCGGTAGTAGGCAAGCGCGTGCTCGACCAGGCGCGCCAGCAGCGGATGCGAGGCGGCCGTGGTGGCGGGATCGTAGCGACGCAGGTACGCCCACAGCACGTCCGCACTCTCGGCGTTGGCGACCGAGGCGAGGTTCAGCAGCATGGCGAAGCCGATCTGGCTGGCATCCTGCGGCGGCAGTGCGCCGCCGTGGATGAACCAGGCCGGGTTGCCGTGCAGCGCGTCGCCCTGCTGCTCGTAGGCGCGCGCCAGGTTGGCCAGGTAGTCGTCGGTGGCGCGCGGGATCACGTCGAAGAACAGGCGCTTGGCGCGCTGCGGCGAGGCGAACATGTACTGCGACAAGCTCTCGGGCGGCGCGTAGCGCAGCCATTCCTCGACCGAGATGCCATTGCCGCGCGATTTCGAGATCTTCTGCGCGTGCTCGTCGAGGAACAGCTCGTAGGTCAGGCTGACCGGCGGCTCGGCGCCGAGCAGGCGGCAGATCTTCGCCGACAGCCGCACGCTGTCGATCAGGTCCTTGCCGGACATCTCGTAATCGACGCCGAGTGCGGCCCAGCGCATCGCCCAGTCGGCCTTCCACTGCAGCTTGGCGGCACCGCCGAACACCGTGGTCTCGAAGCGCTCGCCGTCCTGGTCCCGCCAGTGCACCGTGCCGGCCTCGGCATCCACCGCCTCGATGCGCACCTGCATCACCACGCCGGTGCGCGGATGCAGCGGCAGCACCGGCGAGTAGGTGGCGCGACGGTCCGGCCCCAGCGTCGGCGCCACCGCGGCCACGATCTCGTCATGCGCCTGCAGCACCCGGCGAAGCGTCGCGTCGAAGCGCCCGGAGGCGTAGTACTCGCTCGACGAGGCGAACTCGTACTCGAAGCCGAAGCCGTCCAGGAAGGCGCCCAGGCCTACCTCAAGCGACAGTTCCGCACC
>CAXTOE010000417.1:0-2966 GCA_964245685.1 uncultured Acetobacteraceae bacterium
CTCCACACCCACGACATCCCGCACGAGTTCCCGGCCGCCGCACTGGCCGAGGCGGCGGCGGCGCGTGCGACCCCGCTCGCCGGCCGCACCGACCTGCGCCCGCTGCCGCTGGTCACCGTCGACGGCGAGGATGCGCGCGACTTCGACGACGCGGTATTCGCCGAGCCCGCGGTGCCGGGCGAGGATCGCGGCTGGCGGCTGGTGGTCGCGATCGCCGACGTCGCGCACTACGTTCGGCCGCGCAGCGCGCTCGACATCGAGGCGTCGCGGCGCGGCAACTCGGTGTACTTCCCCGACCGCGTGGTGCCGATGCTGCCGGAGGCGCTGTCGAACGGCTGGTGCTCGCTGCGTCCGGGCGAGGATCGCGGCTGCCTGTTCGTCGAGCTGCTGATCGACCGGGAGGGCAACCTGCTGTCGCGCCGCTTCGGCCGCGGCCTGATGCGCAGTGCTGCGCGCCTGACCTACACCGCCCTGCAGCGGGCGGAGGACGAGGATGCGCCGCTGCAGGATGTGCCGGAGGCGCTGCGCCGCTCTCTGTTCGGCGCCTACCGGGCGCTGCTGGCGGCGCGGGAGCGACGCGGCACGCTGGAGCTCGACCTGCCGGAGCGCCGGGTCGAGCTCGACGGATCGGGACGGGTGGTGGCGATCGCGCCGCGCCTGCGGCTGGACAGCCACCGGCTGGTCGAGGAGTTCATGGTGCTGGCGAACGTCGCGGCGGCGCAGCAGCTGCGCGCGCGGCAGCTGCCCTGCCTGTACCGGATCCACGCGCCGCCCTCGCCGGAGAAGCTGCAGGCGCTGCGCGACTTCCTCGCGACCCTAGACCTGCCGCTCAAGCCGGCGGGCGAGCTGCGCCCGGCCGACCTCGACGCGGTGCTGCGGCAGGTCGCCGGCACCGAGCGCGCGCCGCAGGTCAACGAGACGGTGCTGCGCAGCCAAAGCCAGGCCGAGTACTCGCCCGACAACATCGGCCATTTCGGCCTCGCCCTGCCGGAGTACGCCCATTTCACCTCGCCGATCCGTCGCTATGCCGACCTGCTGGTGCATCGCGCGCTGATCGCGGGACTGGGTCTCGGCGAAGGCGGGCTGCGCACCGACGACGCGGCCGGCTTCGAGGCCACCGGTGCACACGTGACGACGACGGAACGACGGGCCGCGCTCGCGGAGCGCGATGCGATGGCGCGCTATATCGTTGCATATATGTCGGACAAGGTCGGAAGCAGCTTCGAGGCGCGCATTTCCGGCGTGACCCGGTTCGGGCTTTTCGTCACAGTGGCCGAGAGCGGCGCCAGCGGGCTGGTTCCCGTCTCCACCCTGCCGGACGATGTGTGGATGCATGACGAGGCGGCACAAGCTTTGACGGGTCGGCGCTCGCGGCTGTGCTACCGCCTGACCGAGGCGGTGCGGGTGCGCCTGGTCGAGGCGGCGCCGGTCACCGGCGGCCTGCTGTTCGCGATCGAGGCAGCGCCGCCGGCTGCCTCGCCCGGCTTCGTCGCCTCGCGACGCGGAGGCTCCGCACGCCGTCCATGACCGCCACGCGCGGCACGCTCCGGCGCCGGCAGGTTCACGCGGCGCTGCTGGTGATGGTGCTGCTCTGCGCGCCGCAGTCCGGCCTGGGCCAGGCAGCGCCCGGCCCGCGCGAGCCGGGCGGCTTCGACGCCGTCGGGGCCCGCAGCGTGATCGGCGCCGCACTCGACTTCCTCGGGCCGCGCACGCTGGAGGCGGTGAGCAGCCGGCAGTTCTCGCTGTGGGGGCTGAACGGCCTGACCGTGATCGATCCTGCCCTGACCGTCGAGGTCGAGGGCGCGCTGATCCGTCTGGTCACCCCGCAGGGCGTGCTGCACGCGCAGAGGGCGCCGGCGGAGGCCGATCTCGACGGCTGGACGCGCACCGTGGTGGCGATGGCTGACGCCGCCTGGCGCGGCTCGGCGCAGATCCGCGGCACCGGCCAGCAGGCGCTGATCCAGAGCTTCTTCGACGAGCTGTTCAACCATCTCGATCCGTACTCGCGCTATATCGCTCCGGTCGCGGCGAACAGCGACCGCGACCTGCGCGACGGCTCGCAGGGCAGCGCCGGCATCACCGTCACCCGCGTCGACCGCTCGGCGCTGATCAGCGCGGTCAACGCGAACGGGCCGGCCTGGGCCGCCGGCATCGCCGCCGGGCAGCGGCTGCTCGCGGTCGATGGCCGTGCGACGCGAAACCAGGACGAGGCCACCATCACGGGCTGGCTGCGCGGCGATCCCGGCAGCGTCGTCGTCCTGCTGACCGCCCCGGCGGGTCGCGGTGCGGCGCGGAGCGTCACCCTGACACGGGCGGCGGTGCCGCCGGAGACGGTGTTCGCCTTCTCCAGCGGCGACATCGTCGTGCTGCGCGTCACCGGCTTCTCCAGCGGCACCGCGCAGGAGATGAGCCAGTTCCTGGACCAGGCGATGCAGCCGCAGGAGGCGGACGCGCAGCCCGACCACGGCGTCCCGAGCCGGGTGCACGGGCTGATCTTCGACCTGCGCGGCAATCGCGGCGGCCTGCTGCAGCAGGCGGTAACCTCGGTGGCGCTGGTGCTCGACCACGGCATCGCGGTGATCACCCGCGGCCGCGATCCGCAGGCCAACCATATCTGGAGCGTCCGCGGCGGCGACCTCACCGGCGGTATCCCGATCGTCGTGCTGGTGGACGGCCGCACCGCGAGTGCCGCGGAGATCATGGCCGCGGCACTCGCCGATCACCGTCGCGCAGTGGTGGTCGGCAGCGCCACCCTGGGCAAGGGGCTGGTGCAGACGATCGCGCAGCTGCCCGACGGCGGCGAGCTGTTCGTCACCTGGAGCCGGGTGATCGCCCCACTCGGCTGGCCGCTGCAGGGCCTGGGCGTGATGCCGCAGCTCTGCACCAGCCTGGGCCAGGCGGCGCTGGACCGGGCGCTCGCCGACCTCGCGGGCGGTATCCAGGACAATGCGCGCGCGGTCGGCGAT
>CAXTOE010000418.1:0-1730 GCA_964245685.1 uncultured Acetobacteraceae bacterium
GTGGAGGGCCACGCTTCGGCGCGTTGCAGCCGCGAGAGGCAGGATGAGGTCGGATGCGATCAGCCGGCGGTTCGAGGCGGCCGCCACGATCGTCGAGGAGGCGGCGGCGCTGGCGATGCGTCTGCGGCCGCTGCCCGGGCGGGCAGGTGCCACCCTGAAGGGCGCGCAGGACTGGCTGACCGAGGCCGACGGCGCGGTCGAGACGCTGATCGCCGGCCGGCTCGCGGCGCTGTTCCCGGAGGATGCGCTGCAGGGCGAGGAAGGCGGCGAGCACAACGCGGCGGCGGTCGCCGCCAGCCTGCGCTGGGTCGTCGATCCGATCGACGGCACCTCGAATTTCGCCCGCGGGCGCTCGCGCTGGTGCATCTCGCTGGGGCTGCTGGCGGAGGGCGAGCCGGCGGCCGGGGTGCTGAGCGCGCCGGCGCTGGGCGAGAGCTTTGCCGCGATGGCGGGCGGCGGTGCGACCCGCAACGGCAAGCCGATCCGCGCCGCGGAGACGCGCGATCCGGAGACGTCGATGATCGAGATCGGCTGGGGGCCGAAGGTGACGGCCCGCGACTACGCGTCGATGGTCGAGCGCATGATGGCGCTGGGTGCCGCGCCGCGCAGCGGCGGGTCCGGCGCGCTGGCCCTGGCCGATGTCGCCTGCGGCCGGCTGGACGGCTATGTCGAGCTGTCGATCAACCTGTGGGACGTGGCCGGCGCGCTGCCGATCCTCGCCGAGGCCGGCGCCGCGGTGTCGGCATTCCTGCGCGACGGCGGTCTGATGCGTCCGATCCCGATCCTGGCCGCGGCACCGGGTGTGGCGCAGGCGCTGTCGGAGGCGTCGGGCGTGTCGTTGCAGGGCCAGCAGCAGAGCCAGGTCCAGAGCTAGGAGAGAGCGAAGATGCAGATGCGACGCGCGATGTTGGCCGCAGCGATCGGCTTCGCGGCCGCGGGTGCGGTGCGGCCGGGGGCGGCCGCGGCGCAGATGGTCAACTCCGATCGTCAGGAGCAGCAGCAGCGCCTGGTCGACCGCGCCACCCTGGCGGCGCAGGACGTGCTGGACTGGCGCGAAAACGGCGACCAGGCGCAGCGCTTCCTGGCCCGCGCCAGGGGCGTGCTGATCTGTCCCAGCATCTTCCGCATGTCGTTCATCTTCGGCGGCTCCGGCGGCGGCTGCGTGCTGCTGGCGCGCGACGGCTCCGGCTCCTGGTCGGCACCCGCCTTCTACTCGATGGGCTCGGGTTCGTTCGGCCTGCAGGCCGGGGTGCAGGATGCCGAGCTGATGATGTTCATCATGACGCGCAGGGGGCTGACCGCGATCATGGACAGCCACTTCAAGTTCGGCGCCAACGCCTCCATCACGCTGGCGACGCTGGGGGCCGGGATGGAGGGTGCGACTACCACGGCGCTGCGCGCCGACATCGTCGCGGTGGAGAAGAGCTCCGGCCTGTTCGCCGGCATCTCGCTGCAGGGCAGCGTGCTGTCGTCGGACAGCGTCGGCAACCGCGCCTATTACGGCCAGCCGGTGGGCGTGGAGGACATCGCGGTGGCGATGCGGGTCAACAACCCCGGTGCGGATCCGCTGCGCAGCGTGCTGATGCGCTTCGGCGGCAACGGCGGTCCCGCCGCACCGGGCAGTTCCCCCTACCCGCCTCCCTACCAGCGCGGTACCCGATATGGCGGCCCCGTCGCCGAGCCGGCCGACGGCGGGCTCCGACCCACCAGGCGCAGGCCTGAAGCCACCG
>CAXTOE010000418.1:1740-2964 GCA_964245685.1 uncultured Acetobacteraceae bacterium
CACCGGTGCAGCTGGCTCCCGCCGCCCCGGTGCAGACGCAGGCGCTGCCGCCGCCGCGCTGAGCCGGCCTCAGGCCGGAAGGTAGGCGCCGACCTGCTTGGGCCAGACGCCGCGGGTGATGTCTCGCCCCGAGGCGGCGGCGAACTTCACCGGCGAGCCGCCGGCCGCGGACTGGTAGATCGCCTCCAGGATCCGCATGTCCTGCAGGCCCTCCTCGCCCGGCGTGTACGGCGTGGTGCCGGCGTGCAGGGAGAGCGCGAAGGCGTCCATCTCGCGCGCGAACTGGCTGTGCGGCGAGAACCGGCGGGTCTCCAGCGCGCTGGCCTGACCCTCCTTGCGGTTGATCTGCAGCGCCAGGTTGTCGTAGCCGAACGCCGGATCGAGCCCGAACCAGCCGCCCTGCGCATGCACGCGGAGTTGGCGGCTCTCGTGGAAGCTGTAGCCGGAGCCGCCGGTGGCGATCACGCCCGAGGGGAAGCGCAGGGTGAACAGGGCCACGTCCTCGATCTGGGCGAAGCGTGCGTCGCCCGAGGGGCGCGTGACCTGGCCGGTGATCTCGATCGGCTCCTCGCCGGTGAGGTAGCGGAAGGCGTTGGTGCAATAGAGCCCGACATCCGGCAGCGAGCCGCCGCCGGCCATCGCGAGGATCTGCCGCCACTGGCCGTTGGGCAGGTCGTTCTGGCCGTTGGTGGCCTGGATCATGCGCAGCTCGCCGAAGCGGCCGCTGCGCGCGAGCGCGATCGTGGTGCGATGCGCTGGATCGTATTGCAGCCGATAGGCGATCATCAGCATGCGGTTCGCCGCGCGGCAGGCATCGATCATGTGCTGCGCCTCGGCCACCGAGGCCGCCATCGGCTTCTCGCACAGCACGTGCTTGCCGGCGGCGGCGGCGCGTGCGGTGAAGTCGGCATGCATCGCGTTGGGCAGCACGATGTAGACGAAGTCGATCGCCGGGTCGTCGCGGATGCGGTCGAAGCTCGCGTAGTCGTAGAGGTGGCGGGGATCGACGCCGTACTGCGCGGCGACCGCGCGCGCCTTCTCCGGCGTGCCGCTGACCAGGGCGGCGAGGCGCACGTGCTTGGCCTGGCCGAAGGCCGGGATGATCTCCTCCAGCGCCAGCGTGCCCAGCCCGACCACGGCGACGCCGAGGCGGTGGCCCGGAGGCAGCGGGTTGGGCGGCTCGTCGTTGGCCTCGCTCGCGGCGTGCAGCGGCGGCAGGCTGAC
>CAXTOE010000419.1:0-2954 GCA_964245685.1 uncultured Acetobacteraceae bacterium
GGCCGGCGACGAGCCCTCCCCGCCGCCATCGCCGCGTCATCGACCGCGCCCTGTCCCGAGCTGGGCCGAGGGCTTGCGGTCCAGGCGCTCGGGAGCGATCTCCGCCAGTCTGAGGCCTCTATCCAGCAGGTCCGCGGGAACCCCCTGCCCCTTGACCAAGGCGGCGGCCAGCCGTCCCAAAGCCGGCGCGGTCTGGATGCCGTAGCCGCCGTGACCGGCGAGCCAGAAGAGGCCCGCACAGTGCGGATCGAAGCCGACCACGGGGCTCCGGTCCGCGACGAAGCTACGCAGCCCTGCCCACTTGCTGCGGACGCGGCGCACCTGCAGCGAGGTCACCTGCTGCACCCTGTCGATGGCGACCGCGACGTCGAGTTCATCGGGTTGCACATCGCAGGCCTCCATCGGCTCCTCGTCGGCAGGAGAGAGCAGCAGCAGGCCGGCATCGGGCTTGAAGTAGAACTGCTCGTCGATGTCGATCGTCATCGCGCTCGCCGCGAGCTTCGCCATGTCCGGGCCTTCCACGAGAACGACGGTGCGTCGACACGGCGTGAGGCCGATCGGAGCCGCTCCCGCAAGCGCTCCTACCTGCTCCGCCCAGGCTCCGGCGGCGTTGATCACGATCGCCGCCTCGATCACATCCTCGCCGGTGCGTATCCGCCACACGCCGCCCGAGGAGTCGAGCCCGAGCACACCGCTCCGCAGCAGCACGCGACCGCCGGCGCCGCGGAACTGGCGCAGATATCCCTGATGCAGCGCGTTGACTTCGAGATCTCGCGCTTCCGGCTCGTAGAGCGCCTGGGCGGCGTATCCCTCGCGCAGCAGCGGCGACAGCGTGACCGCCTCCGCGGCATCGACAGGGCGTGTTCCGGCCGCGACGTCGGGAAGTGCAGCCATCCGCTGCAGGGCCGACAGCTGGTCGGTGCGCGCCACATACAACGAGCCTCTTGGGGAGACGAGCGGCGTGTCGCTGAAATGCCGTGGCGGATGGAAGAAGAAATCCCGGCTTCCCCGCGAGAGCGCCCGGATCGACGCGTTGCCGTAGATCTCCGAGAACAGGGCAGCGGAACGACCGGTCGAATGGTAGCCGGGCTGCGCCTCGCGCTCGATGACCGCGACCGAAAAATCGGCCGTGAGGTTGGCTGCGACGGAAAGCCCGGCGATGCCGCCTCCAATCACCAGAACGTCGCAGTGCTCGACCATCACGCAGTTCCAAGGCTCTGGAGTCGTTCAGATAACAGCCGACCTGGCTGATCGCCGTGCTCGCGATCACGAGTTAAGCCAGTGGAAACAACTTTCACAAGATGAAACAGGCTGTCATGCGCATTTTGCGGCCTGTCCGGCGAGCGAGACGGACCCGTCCGCTCCCTGGCCCGCGGAACACCGAGGCCTCATCGAGGTCGGTCGCTGGACCCTCGACGCCGGCCCGGAGAACGACCGTTCCGAGGACCCGTGGCGCGGCCTCACCGCGAGACCTCCGGCCACGCCAACCACGATGTCACGGCACGCGCTGCGCACCGAGTACGAGGATCGGCAGGCCGGTGCGTGGTGATCGCGGACGGCGGGGCCTCAATTCCTTCCCGCGCGTCCCCGCGCCGCTTTTCGGATGGCGACGGGCGCCTCGGGGACCGGCGCAGGTGTCGCGGCGGGCCGGGCATCCCTCTCGACCGCCGCGATCAATTGCGATTCAGGGCCCGAGCAGATCGAGAGCACGCGGCAGGTATCCGTTCCGACGGCGACATAGGCATGACCCATTCCGCTGTCGAAGTAGATCGAGTCTCCCGCCTCCAGGCGGACCGGCGCATACAGATCGGTATGGAGCTCGACGCAGCCTTCGAGGACGTAGGCGTACTCCTCTCCCGCATGACGGATCATCTCGCCGAATTCGGCGAGCGACCTGGCGCGGATCTCGCCGATGATGGGAATGAAGCGCTTGTTCAGCAGCTCGGTCGCCGGATACAGGTGGTTATAGGTTTCCGTCTCGATGGTCCGTCCCTCTCCGGCGCGCGCGATGCTGCGCCGCCCGGTCACCAGCGAGAGCGATCGTCTGGCGTCCTGCGCGAACAGGATACCGATGTCGATCTCGAGCCCCTTGCTGATCCGCGCGAGCTTGTCGTAGCTGAGCGAGAGCTTGTCGTTCTCCACCTTCGACAGGGTGGAGATCGGCACGCCGGTCCTGCGGCTGACCTCGGCGAGCGTCCAGCCCTTCTCCAGGCGTAGCGCCCTCAGTGCCGATCCGGGCTTCGCAGCGGCTGTCACGTCTGACTGGCTCCAACACTCGACGACACCCTACAGTGAAGGCGAGGTCAGGACTACCGGAAGCCGTTTCGTGTGCGTACGGCCGCCGGACCGGACCGGTTCATAAGCTGCTGATCGAAGAAGGCGTCGATCGCGTCGAACAGGGTGAGCCAGGACGCGGCCCGCAGCAGGTCGTGCACCTCATCGGGCAGAACCAGTTGACGGAACGGCACATGATGCTGCCGCAGTGCCTGGACCAGCTCGATGGACTGGGAGAACGGCACGTTGCGGTCGTCATCGGCGTGCGCCACGAGCACGGGCGAGCGCCACCTGTCGATGGTCGCGATGGCCGAGGAGTCGTAGGCCAGTCGAGCGGCGCCAGGCGGTGCGCCAGGCGCGGCGAGCTCCGGTTCCAGTGCCCGCCAATCATGCACGCCGGCGTAGTCCGCTCCGGCGGCGATCAGGTTGGAGGCGCGCGCCAGGCCCAGCGCCGTCATCAGGCCGCCGTAGCTGCCGCCCCAGATGCCGATGCGCCCGGGATCGACGTCGGACCGCTTGCCGAGGAACAGCGCCGCGCCCGTGATGTCGTTCAGCTCGCTGGCGCCGCCGGCACCGAAGCCCGGCGCCTCGCGGAAGTCCAGCCCGTAGCCGATGCTGCCGCGATAGTTCACCGAGAGCACCACGTAGCCCTCGCTGGCAAGATACTGGTTGAAGCCATA
>CAXTOE010000420.1:0-2938 GCA_964245685.1 uncultured Acetobacteraceae bacterium
GTGCTGGAGACGCTGTTCCATACCGCCGGCGGCAGCGTCGCCGTGATCGACTTCATGCCGACCGGCCGGGAGAACTCCTCGGTGGTGCGCCGGGTGGAGGGCCGCGGTGGCCAGGTGGCGATGCGCATGGAGATGACGCTGCGCTTCGACTACGGCAGCTCCGTCCCGTGGGTGACGAAGCTGGAGGAAGGAGGCGGGATCAGCGCCATCGCCGGCCCCAACATCGTCGTGCTGCGCACGTCGGTGCCGCTGGAGGGACGCGACCGGGCGACGGTGGCCGACTTCACCCTCGGCGACGGCGACAGCGCCGAGTTCTCGCTGACCTGGGGGCCGTCGCACCTGCCGGCGCCGGAGGCGTTCGACGCAGCGGAGGCGCTGGCGCGGACGGAGGCGTTCTGGAGCGAGTGGTCCGGGCGCTGCGCCTACCAGGGGCCGTGGAAGCGGCCGGTGCTGCGCTCGCTGCTGACGCTCAAGGCGCTGACCTACGCCCCCACCGGCGGCATCATCGCCGCCCTGACGACCTCGCTGCCCGAGCAGCTCGGCGGCTCGCGCAACTGGGATTACCGCTATTGCTGGCTGCGCGACGCCAGCCTGACGCTGATGGCGCTGATGACCGGCGGCTATCACGAGGAAGGCGAAGCCTGGCACAGGTGGCTGTACCGGGCAGCCGCCGGCAGCCCGAACGAGCTGCAGATCATGTACGGCATCGGCGGCGAGCGCCGGCTGATCGAGTGGTCGCCGTCCTGGCTGCCGGGCTACGAGGGGGCATCGCCGGTGCGGGTCGGCAACGCGGCCTCCGGGCAGGTGCAGCTCGACGTCTACGGCGAGATGATGGGCACGCTGCACATCGCGCGCGCCAGGCAGCTGGTCAAGCCGCGCACCGGCTGGTCGCTGCAGGTGCAGATCATCGAGCACCTGGAGACGATCTGGGACCAGCCCGACGACGGCATCTGGGAGATGCGCGGCGACCGGCGCCACTTCACCCACTCCAAGCTGATGGCCTGGGTGGCGCTGGATCGCACCGTCTGCGACGCGGAGACCTACGACCTGCCGGCGCCGCTGGAGCGCTGGCGGCCGTTGCGCGAGCGCATGCACGCCGAGATCTGCGAGAAGGGCTTCAGCCGGGCGCGCGACAGCTTCACCCAGAGCTACGGCGGCGAGGCGCTGGATGCCAGCCTGCTGCTGATCCCGCAGGTCGGGTTCCTGCCGATCGACGATCCGCGGGTCACGAGCACCATCGCCGCGATCGAGCGCGACCTGCTGGTGGACGGCTTCATGCTGCGCTACCGCACCGACGGCGACGACGAGGGCGGCGACGGCCTGCCGGGAGGCGAGGGCGCGTTCCTGCCCTGCTCGTTCTGGCTGGTCGACGCCTACGCGATGCAGGGCCGCCGCGACGAGGCGCGCGCCCTGTTCGAGCAGCTGATCGATCTCGCGAACGATGTCGGGTTGCTGTCGGAGGAGTATGACCCGGCCGCCCGGCGTCAGGTCGGCAACTTCCCGCAGGCGTTCTCTCATCTGGCGCTGATCGGTGCGGCGCTGAACCTGGAGGGGATCGCACCGGCGACGCAGCAGGGAGCCTCGTCGGACGCATGATGCCGGCGCCGAGCCGCCGCCGGCCGCCCGTACCTGCGCGTTCCGTCATGCTGGTGCTCTCGTGCTGCTGGCTGTGCGGCTGCTTCCACCTCGGACCGGAGCGGCTCGATCAGGACCAGCTGGGCTACTCGCGGGCGCTGGGCAACGCGGAGAAGCGGCAGACCCTGCTCAACATGGTGCGCCTGCGCTACGCCGACACGCCGACCTTCCTCGACGCCACCCAGGTGATCTCCGGCTACCAGCTGCAGCGCGGCGCCACCGGCGGCTTCGAGCTGTTCCCCCATGCCGACCCGAGCAGCTACCTGACCGGCTCCGGCAGCGTGCAGCTGCAGGAGAGTCCGACCTTCACCTTCCAGCCGGTGACCGGCGACCAGTTCGCGCAGAGCTTCCTGCGGCCGCTGGCGCCCGCCGACCTGCTGCCGTTGGCGATGGGCGGCCTGCCGGTCGACGTGCTGCTCCGGCTCAGCGTGCAGTCGGTGAACGCGCTGCAGAATGCCTCCGCCCTGACCAACGCCGGCGCTTCGGGCTCGCCGGCGTTCTTCCTGCTGCTGTACGACCTGCGCCTGCTGCAGATCGCGGGACTGGTCGGCATACAGTTCGAGCGCAGTGCCAAGAGCGCCGTGCAGAAGCACGAACCCTCGGAGAAGCACGACGGGGGTCCCGGCCGTATCTACCTGGCGATCGGCCGCACCCGGGATCCGCGGCTGGTCCCCGTGGTGGCCGAGGTGAAGCATACGCTCGGCCTCTCGCCCGCCGCGCGCGAGGCGGAGGTGATCTACGGCCGTGCCCCGACCGCTTCGGGGCAGGTGGCGATCCTGACCCGCTCCATGCTCGGCGTGCTGGGCCAGCTCGCCTTCCAGATCGAGGTGCCGCCGGAGGATATCGCCAGCGGCCGGACGATGGCGACGGTGGGCGAGATCGGGGTGGAGCGCCGGCCGACGATGAGGGTGCGTTCGGGTGCTGCGGCACCGGCGGACGCGTTCACCGCGGTGGAGTATCACCGCCGGTGGTTCTGGGTGGCGGACGACGACTTCGACAGCAAGCTCGCCTTCACGATGCTGCAGATCCTGCTCTCGCTGGCCAAGACCAGCAGCGCCCCGGGCACCGTGATCACCATCCCGGCCGGCTGAGCCGGTGCGGATCGCCTCGGGGTCTGGCGCGGTGTGCTCGCTTCGCCGCTCCGCCGGCGATTCCGCCCGCCGTTCAAAAATTGAGAGCGGCGGCGGTGGCAATCGCCGGACGGTTGTGGTCAGACAGGCTGCGGCACCTGGGTCCGCGCTTCTCGTTCGGAGAACGAATGGAGATCAGACCGCTGGTCGGGCTGCTGGGGGTGTTGATTGCG
>CAXTOE010000421.1:0-2934 GCA_964245685.1 uncultured Acetobacteraceae bacterium
GCTCGGCGCTGCCGATCCGGTCGCCCTGCTGCGCGACCTCGCCGACGAGCTCGCCGACGACGAGCTGGCGCTGCCGGAGCAGGCGACGGCGCTGACCGCGCGGCTGGAGGCGGTGATCGCCCGCATGGCCTGCCACGGCAGCATACGCGCCGGCCGCAGGCTGCAGCGCGCGGAGATGGACGCGCTGCTGCGTCGCATGGAGGCGACGCCGCGCGCCGCCACCTGCTCGCACGGGCGTCCCACCTACCTCAGGCTCAGCCGGCACGAGATCGAGCGCCTGTTCGGCCGCGGCTAGGACCGCCGCTGGCCGATGCGCGGCAACACCGCTAGGTTCGCCGCGTTGATCGTCGCCGCTGCTGCATCGAGGCCGAATTGCACCTGCCCCTGCTCTCCCTGGTCACCTTCCTGCCCCTGCTGGGAGCGCTGCTGCTGCTGCTGGTGCGCGGCCGCGGCGAGGCGGCGGAAGCGACGGCGCGGCGGATCGCGCTGTGGACCAGCCTGCTGGTGTGGGTGCTGTCGCTGGCACTCTGGCTCGGCTTCGAGCCGGGCCGCGCGGGCTTCCAGTTCGAGGAGCGGGCGCAGTGGATGCCGCGCTTCGGGGTGTCGTACCATGTCGGGCTGGACGGCATCAGCCTGCTGTTCGTGCTGCTCGCCACCACGCTCACGCCGATCTCGGTGCTCGCGTCGTGGCGCATCGCCGGCAGCCGGGTGCGCGACTACATGCTGACCATCCTGCTGCTGGAGACCACCCTGACCGGGCTGTTCTCGGCACTCGACTTCATCGTGTTCTACGTGTTCTTCGAGGCGACGCTGATCCCGTCGAGCCTGCTGATCGGCATCTGGGGCGGCGAGAAGCGGGTGGCGGCGTCGCTGAAGTTCTTCCTGTTCACCTTCGGCGGCTCGCTGTTCATGCTGGTCGCCCTGCTGTGGATGTGGCGCCTCGCCGGCACCACCGACATCCCGGTGCTGATGCACACCGCGTTCCGGCCGGCGACGCAGATGTGGATGTTCCTGGCCTTTGCGCTCGCCTTCGGGGTGAAGCTGCCGCTGTTCCCGCTGCATGGCTGGATGCCGGACGCCTACACCGAGGCGCCGGCGCCGGCGGCGGTGCTGATCTCCGGCGTGCTGTCCAAGGCCGGCGCCTACGGCTTCCTGCGCTTCGCCATCACCATGCTGCCGGACGCGGCGCACCGCGCCGCACCGTGGATGATCGCGCTCGGCATCGTCGCCGTGATCTATGCCGCGATCGTCGCCCTGGCGCAGACCGACATGAAGCGCCTGGTCGCGTACTCCTCGTTCTCCCATATGGGGCTGATCCTGGTGGGGCTGTTCACGCTGAACGGTGCGGGGGTCGGCGGCGCGGTGTTCCAGATGCTCAGCCACGGCATCATCATCGCCGCCCTGTTCCTGATCACGGGGATGCTGTCGGCGCGCACCGGCTCGCGCGAGATCGCGGGCTTCGGCGGGGTCGCGCACCGCATGCCGATGCTGGCGGCGCTGATGATGCTGTTCGCGATGGCCAATATCGGCCTGCCCGGCACCGGCGCCTTCGTCGGCGAGCTGCTGGTGATGATCGGCGCGATCCAGGTCGGCTTCTGGGTGGCGCTGCTGTCCGGCATGAGCATGATCCTGGGGGCGGTGTACATGCTGGTGCTGTATCGCCGGGTGATGTTCGGCGCCGCGTCGGGCGTGATCGGCGCGCTGCGCGACCACACCGCCGCGGAGATGGCGACGCTGGCGCCGCTGGCGTTGATCACGCTGTGGATGGGCATCCATCCCTCCTCCTTCACCCGCGTGTTCGACCCCACCGTGCGCACGCTGGCCCAGGCCCAGGCCCAGGCCCAGGCACAGGCGCAGGCCCAGGCCCAGGCGCAGGCCCAGGCCCAGGCGCAGGCCCAGGCCGGCGCGATCGCGCCGGCCGCGGTTGCGTCGACGGCGCGCTGACACCATCTGCCGCGCATGCTCGCCTCCCACGATCTCCGACTGCCGACGCCGCCGCTCAAGACCGGGAGACGGTCGCAGCTCGAGGCGTTCCTGGTGCTGCGGCGCAATCCGCTGGAGCTGTGGGGGCCGGAGGCCTACGAGCACGGCATCCTGCCCGGCAGCTTCCTCGGCCGCGGCCAGCTGCTGCTCAACGACCCGGCGGCGATCCGCCACGTCCTGCTCGGCAACCACGAGAACTACCGGCGCAACGAGCCGACGCGACGCGTGCTGCGCCCGATCCTGGGGCAGGGGCTGTTCCTCGCCGAGGGCGAGGCCTGGCGTCACCAGCGCCGGGTGATCGCGCCGAGCGTGGCGCCGCGGGTGATGCCGATCCTGATCCGGCACATGCTGCGCGTCGCCGACTCCGCCTGCGTCGAGCTCGACGGGCGGCTGGGACGGCCGGTCGACCTGATCTCGGTGCTGCAGCGGCTGACCCTGGATGTCGCCGGGCAGTCGATGTTCTCGCTGGAGATGGGCCGCTTCGGCGCCGACATGCGCGGCCTGATGATGCGCTACGCGCTGAACCACGCCAAGGTCGGCGTGCTCGACCTGATGCTGCCGGCCCATATGGCGTCGCCGCTGGATCGCGGCCGGGCGGCGTTCCGCCTCGACTGGCTGGCGCTGATCGACCGCATCATCACCGCGCGCGACGCGGTGCCGCGCGCCGACGACCAGCCGCGCGACCTGCTCGACCTGCTGCGCGGCGCGCGCGACCCTGAGACCGGCCAGGGCTTCGGTCACGAGCAGTTGCGCGACGAGGTCTCCACCCTGATCCTGGCCGGGCACGAGACCACGGCGGTGTCGCTGTTCTGGGCCTGCTACATCGCCGCCCGCCGTCCCGAACTGCAGCGACGCATCGCCGAGGAGGCAGCGTCAGTGGAGCTGTCGGCGCCGGATGCGGTGCAGCGGCTGAGCTTCACCCGCGCCTTCTTCGACGAGACGCTGCGCCTG
>CAXTOE010000422.1:0-2933 GCA_964245685.1 uncultured Acetobacteraceae bacterium
CTACCCCCTCTATAGGGTCCCCCCCTTCCCGGTGGAAAACCGGCCCCGAGCTGGGCGACGGCAGCAGAGAGAGCTTGCGTTATAACAATGAGCCGGGATGTTCGGGTGTTCTCAAGGAAGAGGCACACGGGCGGAGTGGCCAGAAAAATCATCAATCAAGCGGGCGGCCACGGCGGTGCCCGAGCCGGAGCAGGCCGGCCGGCAGGGGCGCGGGATCACAGGACGATCCAGAGCCACGCCGAGGTCGCGGCCGTGGTGAGTCGGGTCGATCTCGACCAGCTGCTGCTGCTGTCGCCGGAGGACGTGCTGAGGCTCGCCATGCTGCTCGCGGTGCGTCGTGGAGATCTGGACATGGCGACCGCCCATGCACGGCGCCTGGTGCTCACCTGGCAGCCCTGGATGGGCATGGTGGCCGCCAAAGGGGCGCAGGGCGGCTCGCGCTCGGCGGCGGTGGTCAACCGGCTGGTGCGCGAGCTCTCCGGGAGCAGCTAGGCACCACGGTATCGTTGACGCTATCGGCTTGGTGTGTATAATGCGCATCATGAAGAGTGCGGATCTCATCCGGCAGCTGAAGGCCGCCGGGTGGATGTTGGATCGCGTACGTGGCTCGCATCATGTGCTCAAGCATCTGGACCGGCCCGGCCACGTCGTGGTGCCGCATCCGAAGAAGGATCTCGGTAAGGGCCTGGTCGCGGCGATCCGCAAGCAAGCCGGCCTGTAGGAGGGCAGACCATGCGTTATCCGGTCGCGATCGAAGCCGGCACCGAGACGACGGCGTTCGGTGTCGTGGTTCCCGATCTTCCCGGCTGCTTTTCGGCGGGGGACACGTTGGACGAGGCGCTCACCGGCGCCGAGGAAGCCGCAGCGGCCTGGATCGATGCCGCCCTCGATGCGGGTGGCGCCATTCCCGCGCCGTCGCGCCTGGAGCTGATCCGGGGGAACCCGGATTACGCGGACTGGAGTTTTGGGGTCATCACCCTCGATCCCGCGCTGCTCGACGACACCATCGAGCGGGTGAACATCACGTTGCCGCGCCGGGTGCTGAGACGCCTCGATGCGTTGGCGCGGGCAGCGGGTGAGAGCCGCTCCGGCTACATCGCGCACCTGACCTTGGAAGAACCGCGCGCCTTGCCGTCTCCGACGCCGTCCGCATCCTGCTGACCCGGGTGGTGAAGGAGGGGGCCTTGCCGGCCGGCCTGACCGTCAAAGCGGCCGAGCATGATGCGTGGTTTCGGGGTGAGGTCGAGAAGGCGTTGTGGGAGGCGAGCGATCCGGCCGTGAAGTGGGTTCCGCACGAGGAGGTCGCAGCGGACTGGCGCAGGCGGCGTGCTGATCTGGTGAAGCGAGCGGGCACGCGGCCCGCGTGAGGATCGAGTGGTCAACCGGCTGGTGGAGGAGCTGCACCAGGTGCGGAGGTCGGTGACGCGGGTGAGCGGGATGAAGCTGCTGCGCATCTGGGTGCCCGATCCCCTTGCCCCGAGATTTCGAGAGGAGGCGCAGCGGCAAGCCATGATCTTGCGTGGCGCGCCGGAAGAAGGCGATGCGCTCGATCTCATAGAGGCGACAGCCGATTGGAGCGATCCCGACTCGTGAGGAGAGGGGATCTCGTGACGGTCGCCATCAGCGGCGATTCCTGCTCGCGTTCCTGGTCGACGTCGCCGATTGAAGCGGGACGCTCAGCTGCGCCCGGGCTTTCGCCCTGGCTTCCGTTTGGCGGTCGCCGCTTCAGGTGGAGCGGCGGCGGCCTGGAACAGGCGCTGATCCCACCAGATCGGCTGGTGCAGGCCATGCGTGATCCGATGCAGCTCGGGGTGCGTGCCGTTGATCAGGAGGTTGTGCTCCATGCGCGCGACGACGCTGGGCACGATGAGCAGCAACGAGCGCTTCGAGTGCTGCCACGCTTCGCCGTAGGTCTTGGAGACCAGGCAGTCCTCGGCGTCCCATCCAGGATGATCCGCGGTTGAAAGCATCTCGTAGGAGATGCCCGGCGGGATGCTGATCTCGATCCAGTGCTGGTTCGGCGGCATGCGGCCGTTGCCGTGCACGAGCTTCTCGAGCATGGCCGTGCTGTAGTGCGCGCTGGTGTAGAGCATCGGACTGGCGCTGGTGTTCCAGCGACCTGGCCAGAGCTTGGAGCCGGTCGCATCGAAGATCGGGTGGGCGCCATCCGGGTCGCCGATGCGGTATGCGGTGAGGATGCGGTCAAGTCTCTGTGCCGTCACAAACCTCTGCGCCGTCACACGGCCGACCCGTATTGCAGCCGGCCGAGGATGCCTTCGACCACCGGCCGTCCGAGCTCGTTCTCGAGTACGACATCGATCGGCCGCCGTCCGTGCAGGAGCGGGTGCGGCTCGAACATGAACTGGCGTGCGGCCGCCTCGCCGCCCCAGACGTGCAGCGCCATCGCCCAGACGCCGGCGAGCCGGGCCAGACGTGTACCTTCTTCTGCGGAAAGCCGGCCGGCGGCGCGTTGCTTGGTGGCCAGGGCCTTGCGGCGTCGCGCCAGGGTGGCGCGGGCGATGATCCGGAAGGCGAATTTCTGGTCGGCTGGGGCGACGGAGTGGACGACCCGGTCGAGCGCGGTGAGCGGCAATCCCTGCTCGATCGCCGACATCAGCGGCAGCGGGCCGGATGCCTTGATGCCGAGGACCGCGGAAACCGGGTCTGTGATCGTCGCCATGGTGGAGCTCCGGGCCTGTCTCACGTGAGACACAACTTGTTCTCATGCGAGATGGATAGCAAGCGCAGGGTTGGGCGGAGCCCCAGCCGCAGCCCCCTGGAGGGCGAGGATCGGGGGAAGCCCGATGTCACGTGCCGATGTTCGAGCTGCCGGTTTCCGAGCTGGCCTGTCGAAGTGTCGAAGTGTTGGAAAGTTGGAGTGTTGGAGTGTTGGATGTCCGGCTGCTCGAATGCGCCGCCCTTCGGGGGGCGGC
>CAXTOE010000423.1:0-2929 GCA_964245685.1 uncultured Acetobacteraceae bacterium
CCCGAGAGGTCGCGCGACGGCGTGCCGGCGCGGTCGGCGTCGAGCCCAAAGCGCGCCAGCTGCGCGCGCACCGCCGTCGGCGCCGCATCCGGCATCGCGCGCGCCATGTGCGCGACCGGGCTGTCGGCCGCCACCAGCTCGTCGGCCTGGTGCTGGGCGAAGTAGCCGACACGCAGCGCGCGCGCGTGCGACAGCGTGCCGCGCAGCGGTGCCAGCCGTCCGGCGACCAGCTTGGCGAAGGTGGACTTTCCGTTGCCGTTCGCCCCCAGCAGGGCGATGCGGTCGTCCATGTCCAGGCGCAGCGACAGCCCGTCCAGGATCGTCCTGCCGTCGTAGCCGGCGGCGACCTGCCGCATGGTCAGCATCGGCGGCGACAGCGGCGGCGGCTCGGGAAAGGCGAAGCGGGTCGGCGCGTCCTCGACCACGCTCTCGATGTCGGGCAGCCGCTCCAGCGCGCGGAGCCGCGACTGCGCCTGCCGCGCCTTGGTCGCCGACGCACGGAAGCGGGCGACGTAGGACTGCATGTGCGCGCGCCGCTGCGCGATCCGCTCGGCGGCGCGGTTCTGCTGCAGGGCCTGTTCGGTGCGGATGCGCACGAACTCGTCGTAGCCGCCGGGCGTCAGCGAGATCCGGCCGCGATCGAGATGCGCGATCGCCTCCACCGAGCGGTCGAGCAGGGTGCGGTCGTGGCTGACGATCAGCGCCGCCCCCGGGAAGCGTGACAGCCAGCCCTCCAGCCAAAGCGTCGCTTCCAGGTCGAGATGGTTGGTCGGCTCGTCGAGCAGCAGCAGGTCGGGCTGCAGGAACAGCGCGGTTGCCAGCGCCACCCGCATCCGCCAGCCGCCGGAGAACTCGTCGACCGCGCGCGCCTGCGCGCTCGCGTCGAAGCCGAGCCCGGCGAGGATGCTGGCCGCCCGTGCCGGGGCCGCGTCGGCGCCGATCGCCAGCAGCCGCTCGTGGATGTCCGCGAGCCGCGCCGGATCGGCCCCAGCCTCGTTCGTCACCTCGCTCGCCGCCTCGCTCTGGGCGAGCAGGCCAGCGCGCTCGGTGTCGCCGTCGAGCACCGTGCGCAGCAGCGAGAGCGGCCCGGACGGCGCCTCCTGGCGCACCTGCGCCAGGCGGGCGCGCGACGACAGCCGGATCTCGCCGCCGTCTGGCGCGATGTCGCCGGCGATCGCCGCCAGCAGCGTCGACTTGCCGGCACCGTTGCGTCCGAGCAGGCCGATGCGCCGCCCCGGCTCGACGGTGAGGTCGGCGCCGTCGAGCAGGGTGCGGCCGGCGACGCGAAGCACCAGGTCGGAGATGACGAGCAGGCTCACGCGGCTGGGAGGCTCCTGCGGTGGTCACGGGGACGGTTTTGTTCTAGATGCCGGGCCGTCCCCTGGCAGTGCGGGGATGGTCCCGCCGCTGCATACCCGACCAACCGCATGAGGAGCCAGATCATGGCGCTCGAGCATACGCTGTCCATCATCAAGCCGGACGCCACCCGGCGCAACCTGACCGGCAGGATCAACGCGCTGTTCGAGGAGGCGGGGCTGCGCATCGTCGCCCAGAAGCGCATCCGGCTGTCCGAGGCGCAGGCGCAGGCGTTCTACGCAGTGCACAAGGAGCGCCCGTTCTACGCCAGCCTGGTGTCCTCGATGATCACCGCACCGGTGGTGGTCCAGGTGCTGGCGGGAGAGGGTGCGGTGCTGAAGCATCGCGAGGTGATGGGCGCCACCGACCCCAAGAAGGCGGAGCCGCACACGGTGCGCGCGCAGTTCGCCGAGAGCATAGAGGCGAACTCGGTGCACGGCTCGGACAGCGTCGAGAACGCGGCCACCGAGATCGCCTTCTTCTTCGCCGGCACCGAGATCCTGCCCTGAGCGAGACCGGGCGGCGGCGATCAGCCGAGCGTCAGGTCGAGCAGCACCAGAAGCACGGCGATCACCACCACCGCCCAGAACGCGGTGCGGCAGAAGCGGGCCCAGAATAGCTGGCGGTCCGCCATCAGGGCCTCGACGTTGGTCGGCGGCGGCGCCGCGTCGCCCCTCGCGGGCCCCGTAGCCGGATCGGCTGTCATGTCGTCGCGCCTCCTGCGGCTCACTCGATGCGCTGCTGTAGCGCCAAACCCGCCTACACCGCCAGGAGTGCCGCGTCGGCAGCGCCGTCGAGGTGCTGCGCCGCGCCGGTCAGGTGGCGACGCAGGGCCAGCGGATACAGCCTGTGCTCCTGACGCAGCACCCGCGCCGCCAGGGCCTCCGGCGTGTCGCCCGGTCGCACCGCGACCGCCGCCTGGCCCAGGATCGGGCCGTCATCGAGTCGCTCCGTGACCAGGTGCACGGTGCAGCCGTGCAGCTTGACCCCGGCGCGCAGCGCGCGCTCGTGGGTGTGCAGGCCGGGGAAGGCGGGCAGCAGGCTGGGATGGATGTTCAGCATGCGGCCGTGCCAGGCGGCGGTCAGGAACGGCGTCAGCACCCGCATATAGCCGGCGAGGCAGACGCAGGCGATGTCCGCCTCCCGCAGCGCCGCGTCGATCGCCCGCTCGTGCGCCTGCCGGTCGCCCGCGAAGCCGCGATGGTCGATCGCCCGTGCCGCAATCCCCGACGCGCGCGCCAGGCCCAGCGCGCCCGCGTCCGGCCGGTTGCTCAGCACCAGCGCGATCCGCGCCGGATAGTCCGCCTCGCGGCTCGCCTCGATCAGCGCCGACAGGTTGCTGCCGCGTCCGCTGGCCAGCACCGCGACCGGTACCCGCGCCACGGCGGTTCAGCCGCCGAAGCTCGGCAGGCTGGCGAAGCGCAGCGCCGCGTCGCCGTCCGGCGCGTCGTCCGGCGTCGCCTCGATCCGGCCGATCAGCGAGAACGGCTCGCCGAGCTCGGACAACAGGGCGCTGGCGCTGGAGGCGTTCGATACCACCAGCGCCATGCCGATGCCGCAGTTGAACACGCGC
>CAXTOE010000424.1:0-2922 GCA_964245685.1 uncultured Acetobacteraceae bacterium
CCATATCGAGGCGACTGCATGCCGTTCGGCGCATCCACCCCTACTCCACGGCTCGGCCTCGTCGAGACGCTGCTGGCGAGCAGCCGCGTCGTCGCCTGCGACGGCGGCGACGGCCCGCTCGGCCATCCGCGTGTCTGGCTGCGCATCGAGGGCACGCAGACCTTCTGCCCCTATTGCTCGCGCCTCTACGTGCTCGACCCGCAGGCACAGGAGGCCGGTGATTCAGGACATTGAGACCGACGCCGCCGCGCCCGAGACGACGCTCGCCGGTAGCCCAGACACCGGTACCTTGCGCGACGCCCACCTGGTCCTGATCGACGGCTCCGGCTTCATCTTCCGCGCCTTCCATGCCCTGCCGCCGATGAACCGGGCGGACGGCACGCCGGTGAACGCCGTGTTCGGCTTCACCAACATGATCGCCCGCTTCCTGCGCGACCATGTCGGCACCCACCTCGCGGTGATCTTCGACGCCGGCCGCCTCACCTTCCGCAACGAGCTTTACGACAAGTACAAGGCGCACCGGCCGGAGCCGCCGCCCGAGCTGGTGCCGCAGTTCGCCCTGGTGCGCGAGGCCACCGCCGCCTTCGGCATCCCGGCGATCGAGCTCGCCGGCTGGGAGGCCGACGACCTGATCGCCGCCTACGCGCGCGCGGTCGAGGAGGCCGGCGGGCGCTGCACCATCGTCTCGTCGGACAAGGACCTGATGCAGCTGATCCGCCCCGGCATCGACATGCTCGACCCGATCAAGCAGAAGACGATCGGCGAGGCGGAGGTGCGCGAGCGCTTCGGCGTCGGGCCCGACAAGGTGGTCGAGGTGCAGGCGCTGATGGGGGATCCGGTCGACAACGTGCCAGGCGTGCCCGGCATCGGCCCCAAGACCGCGGGCGCCCTGGTCGCCGAGTTCGGCGACCTGGAGGCGATCCTCGCCGCCGCCCCGGCGATGAAGCCGTCGCGCCGACGCGAGATGCTGCTCGAGCACGCGGACAACGCCCGCCTCTCCCGCCGGCTGGTGATCCTGCGCGACGACGCGCCGGGCGCCCCCCCCGGGGGGCCCCGCCCCGCCCCCCGGGCGCCCCGCCGCCGGCGAGCATCCCGTTCGCCGGCTACGAGACCGTCACCACCGCCGAGGCGCTGCTCGGCTGGATCGAGGCGGCCCGGGCATCCGGCCTGTGCGCCATCGACACCGAGACCGACGGGCTCGATACGATGCGCGCCAACCTGGTCGGCTTCTCGCTCGCCACCGCCCCGGGACGCGCCTGCTACGTGCCGCTGCGACACGAGGGCGACCTGGAGCATCCGGTCGGCCGCCAGCTCGAGGCGCGGGCAGCACTCGACCTGCTCGATCCGCTGCTCCTCGACCCGGGCACGCTGAAGATCTTCCAGAACGCCAAGTTCGACATGCTGGTGCTGGAGCATGCGGGTGCCGCGCGCACGGTCGCGATCGACGACACCATGCTGATCTCGTACGCCCAGGAGGCCGGCGCGCACGGCCACGGCATGGACGAGCTCTCGTCGCGCCATCTCGGCCACACCCCGGTGACCTACGACCAGGTCACCGGCACCGGCCGCAACCGCATCCCGTTCGCCCGCGTCGACCTCGCCAGCGCCACCCGCTACGCCGCCGAGGACACCGACGTCACGCTGCGGCTGTGGCACGCGCTGCGCCCGCAGCTCGCCCGCAACCGCTCGCTCGCCCTCTACGAGCAGCTCGAGCGCCCGCTGATACGCATCCTCGCCGACATGGAGCAGGCCGGCATCAGCGTCGACGCCACCGAGCTGCGTCGCATGTCGGTCGATTTCGCCGCGCGCATGGCGGTGATGGAGACCGAGATCCACGCCCTCGCCGGCCGCCCCTTCAACCTCGGCAGCGCCAAGCAGCTCGGCGAGATCCTGTTCGACGAGATGAGCCTGCCCGGCGGCAAGCGGATGAAGACCGGCGCCTGGGGCACGGACTCCGCGGTGCTGCAGGGCCTCGCCGAGCAGGGGCACGACCTGCCGGCGCGCATCCTCGAGTGGCGCCAGCTCGCCAAGCTCAAATCCACCTACGCCGACGCGCTGGTGGACGAGGTCAACCCCGACACCGGGCGCGTGCACACGTCGTTCCAGATGGCGATCACCTCGACCGGACGGTTGTCCTCGAACGAGCCCAACCTGCAGAACATCCCGATCCGCACCGAGGAGGGCGGCCGCATCCGGCGCGCCTTCGTGGCCAGCCCCGGCCACGTGCTGGTCTCGGCCGACTACTCGCAGATCGAGCTGCGCCTGATGGCGCACGTCGCCGGCATCCCGGCGCTGAAGGAGGCGTTCGCTACCGGCCAGGACATCCATGCCCGCACCGCGAGCGAGGTGTTCGGCGTGCCGATGGCGGGCATGGACGCCGCCACCCGACGCCGCGCCAAGGCGATCAATTTCGGCATCATCTACGGCATCAGCGCCTTCGGGCTCGGGCGCCAGCTCGGCATTCCGCCGGGCGAGGCGCGCAGCTACATCGACGCCTACTTCGCGCGCTATCCCGGCATACGCGCCTTCATGGACAGCACGCGCGAGGAGGCGCGCATCCACGGCTACGTGCTGACCCCGTTCGGCCGGCGCTGCTGGATCCCCGGCATCGCCGACAAGAACCCGGCCCGCCGCTCCTACGCCGAGCGGCAGGCCAGCAACGCGCCGCTGCAGGGCGGTGCCGCCGACATCATCAAGCGCGCCATGGTGCGCATCCCCGCCGCCCTGTCGGCGGCCGGCCTCACGGCGCGGATGCTGCTGCAGGTGCACGACGAACTGCTGTTCGAGGCGCCGGAGGCGGAAGCCGAGCGCCTGCAGGCGGTGGTCAAGTCGGTGATGCAGTCCGCGGCCAGCCTGTCGGTGCCGCTGGTGGTCGAGACCGGCCGCGGCAAGAGCTGGGCGGACGCGCATTGAGCCCCAGCC
>CAXTOE010000425.1:0-1929 GCA_964245685.1 uncultured Acetobacteraceae bacterium
GCGCAACAGACCCTTGGCATCCGCCGACGAATACGGTGCGACCACCTTCAGTCCCGGCACGTGCGCGTACCAGCTGGCGTAGCACTGGCTGTGCTGGGCGGCGACGCGCGAGGCCGCGCCGTTCGGGCCGCGGAACACGATCGGGCAACCCATCTGGCCGCCGGACATGTACAGCGTCTTGGCCGCCGAGTTGATCACCTGGTCGATCGCCTGCATGGCGAAGTTGAAGGTCATGAACTCGACGATCGGCTTCAGCCCGGTCAGTGCGGCACCCACCGCCATGCCGGTGAAGCCGTGCTCGGTGATCGGCGTGTCGATCACGCGACGCGCGCCGAACTCCTCCAGCATGCCCTGGCTGACCTTGTACGCGCCCTGGTATTCGGCGACCTCCTCGCCGAGCAGGAACACGTCCGGATCGGCGCGCATCTCGGAGGCCATCGCGTCGCGCAGCGCCTCGCGCACCGAGATCGAGCGCGTCTCGCCCCAGTCGCGCTCCGGCGACACACGCGCCAGCTGCGGCGTCTTCGCCGCCGAGGCGCGGTCGGCGATCTCCTTGGCACCCGCCCCGTCGGCGACGCGAGGCGTCGCCTGCTCCGGTGCCGCGGAGGTGGGCGAGGCCTGGGTGCCCGCCCCCGCCGCGTCCTCGCCCTCACCCAGCAGGATCGCGATCGGCGCGTTCACCGCGACGTTCTCGGTACCCTCGTCGACCAGCAGCCGGCCGATGGTGCCCTCGTCCACCGCCTCCACCTCCATGGTCGCCTTGTCGGTCTCGATCTCGGCGATCACGTCGCCTGCCGCCACCGCGTCACCGACCTTCTTCAGCCAGCGCGACAGCTTGCCCTCGGTCATGGTGGGCGACAGCGCCGGCATCAGCACGGTGGTCGACATGTCTCAGCTCTCCACCAGGATGTCGGTCCAGAGTTCGGCCGGATCCGGCTCCGGACTGGACTGCGCGAACTCGGCGGCATCCGCGACGATGCGCTTGATCTCGTCGTCGATCGCCTTGAGCACGCCCTCCTCGGCACCGCGCTCCAGCAGCGTGTGACGCACCCGCTCGATCGCGTCGCGCTCGCGCCGCATCAGCTCGACCTCGTCGCGGGTGCGGTACTTCGCCGGATCGGACATCGAGTGACCGCGGTAGCGATACGTCGTCATCTCCAGCAGGAACGGGCCGTGGCCGGCGCGGCAATGCGCCACCGCCTGCCTGGCTGCGTCGTGCACCGCCTCCACGTCCATGCCGTCGACCTGCAGCCCGGGAATGCCCCAGGGGACGCCGTTCTTCGACAGGTCGCGCGACGCCGAGGCCCGTTCGACGCTGGTGCCCATGCCGTAGCGGTTGTTCTCGATCACGAAGATGCAGGGCAGCTTCTGCAGGGCGGCGATGTTGAAGCTCTCGAACACCTGGCCCTGATTCGAGGCGCCCTCGCCGAAATACGCCACCGCGACCTCGTCGGAACCGCGATAGCGGTTGGCGAAGGCGAGCCCGATGCCGATCGAGACCTGGGCGCCGACGATGCCGTGGCCGCCGTAGAAGTTCTCCTTGCGCGAGAACATGTGCATCGAACCGCCCTTGCCGCGCGAGTAGCCGGTGGCGCGTCCGGTGAGCTCCGCCATCACGCCGCGCGCCTCCATGCCGGTGGCCAGCATGTGGCCGTGGTCGCGATACGAGGTGACCACCTTGTCGCCCGGCTTGAGCGCCATCTGCACGCCGGTCACCACCGCCTCCTGGCCGATATAGAGGTGGCAGAAGCCGCCGATCAGGCCCATGCCGTAGAGCTGCCCGGTTCGCTCCTCGAAGCGGCGGATCAGCACCATGCCGCGATAGGCGCGGGTCAGCTCGTCGAGGGTCATCGAGGGGCTGTTGCGCAGCCCGCCATCTCCGGGCGTGCTGACGCGAGCGTCGTGCTCGGAGTCGGGCCTGCTCTGCGC
>CAXTOE010000425.1:1939-2903 GCA_964245685.1 uncultured Acetobacteraceae bacterium
GTTCATGGAGACGCCCTTTCGCGCTTCGAACCTGGATCCGGCTCGCTGATGTTGGTCCGGCCGCCCGACTTCGCCACGATCCGGACGGCGTCGATGCGCATGTCGCGGTCGACCGCCTTGCACATGTCATATAAGGCCAACGCGGCGACGGTGGCAGCCGTCAGCGCCTCCATCTCCACCCCGGTGGGACCGGTGGTGCGGGCGCTGGCCTCGATCTCGATCCCCGTCCCGTCCTCGCTGGCCGCGAGCTCGACCGCGACCGAGGACAGGCTCAGCGGATGGCACAGCGGGATCAACTCCGCGGTGCGCTTGGCCGCCATGATGCCGGCGATGCGCGCCACCGCCAGCACGTCGCCCTTCGGCAGGCCGCCCGACAGGATCAGGCCGAGCGTCGCCGGCCGCATCGCGACGCGTCCCCGCGCCACCGCCTCGCGCCGCGTGTCGGGCTTGTCGGCGACGTCGACCATCGCCGCCCGCCCCGCCGCGTCGAGGTGGGTCAGGCGCAGCTCGGCATCCGGGCGCGCGGAGGAGATCGCCGCCTCCGCCATCGGCCCGGCCCGAGCAGGGCCGCGGCGGCGGCGCCGCAATCGGCTTCGCGCAGCAGGCTCTCGCCGACCAGGAAGCAGCACGCGCCGGCGGCTGACAGGCGGCGCACGTCGCGGCGATCGGAGATACCGCTCTCGGCGACCACGATGCGGTCGGCGGGCACCAGCGGCGCGAGCGCCACCGTCGTCGCAAGATCGGTGCGCAAGGTGCGGAGATTGCGGTTGTTTATGCCGATCAACTCGGCCTGCGGCAGCGACAGCGCGCGATGCAGCTCCGCCTCGTCGTGCACCTCGACCAGCACGTCCAGACGCAGCGACACCGCCAGCGCCGCCAGTGCGCGGGCTTCGTCGTCGTCGAGGGCCGCCATGATCAGCAGGACGCAGTCGGCACCGACCAAGCGGCTCTCGTAGACCTGCCA
>CAXTOE010000426.1:0-2892 GCA_964245685.1 uncultured Acetobacteraceae bacterium
CAGGCCGCGTTGCAGCAGATCATCGGACGGCCGCCCGGCAACCTGCAGCCGCTGGCGCTGCTCGACGGCCTGGGCATGCCGATGGAGGCGCTGAGCGTCGGTGCGGACGCGCCCGGCCACTACCATCCGGGACGCGCCGGCACCCTGCGGCAGGGGCCGAGGACCGTGCTGGCGCGCTTCGGCGACCTGCATCCGGCGCTGCTGCGCGAGATCGGGCTCGGCATACCGGCGGCCGGCTTCGAGCTGTTCCTCGACGAGGTGGCCGATCCCAAGCGGAGGCGACGCGCCGCACCGGAGCTGCCGCCGTTCCAGCCGCTGTTCCGCGACTTCGCCTTCCTAGTCGGACGCGAGGTCACCGCCGAAGCCGTGCTGCGCGCCGCGAGAAGGGCGGAGCGCGCGCTGATCGCCGAGGTCAGCCTGTTCGACGTCTACGAGGGCGACACGGTGCCGGCGGGGCAGAAGTCGCTCGCCATCGAGGTGGTGCTGCAGCCGCGCGAGCGCAGCCTGACCGACACGGAAATCGAGGCCGCCTGCGCCCGGGTCGTGGCGGCGGTGTCGAAGGCGACCGGGGCGGTGCTGCGGCAGTAGGATATCCGACGTGATCTTGCAGTAGGAGAACCGACACATATGTCGTATTCTGCTCGGAAGTGAAGAGAAACCGACATAGTAGGGAGTAGAGACAAGTGGGCGGATCACGCCAAGCGCCACCTTAAGGCGGAGCTGAAGCGGGCTGATGTCGGCTACGCGGAGCTGGCGAAACGCTTGACCGAAATGGGGATACCGGAGACCGATACCTCCGTTGCCGCCAAGGTCAACCGTGGAGCGTTCCCCGCATGGTTCCTGTTCGCAGTCATGCGCGCCATTGGGGCGCATACCTTGCGGGTGGAGGACTGGTCTTAGTAGCCTGCAGCCTACTAAGGCGTCTGCGGTTAATGAGCTCCGATCTAAGCCAGCACGAGGATAGATCCGCCAGCAGCACAAAGGCTGATGGACTCAAGCAACATCACAAGGAACTAGATTGGCTCGCATCGGCCTACAAACTCGCAAAGAGTTTTGTAGAACAACACGAGCGCCATCACACAGAGGGTCAATCCGACGGCAAGACGAACAAACGGATTGCTGTCATTGCCCTCGCTGTCGCTGCTATAGGCGCCGCGCTCTCGTTTATCACTCTCATGGTCGTCAGCAGCCAAACTAAAGCCGCCTGGGAACAAGCTCGGATTGCTCAGCGTTCTCTGCTAATAAGTAACCGAGCCTGGATCGACGTTAGCTTCGACGACAACAGCGTCGATTTTGACTGGAACATTACCAACGGTCCCACTATCACACTTGATATGCAGACGGAAAACGTGGGCAACTCGCCTGCCTTGGATACAGATAGTGTTCCTGTGCTTTATCCCGGAGCGCAGGTTAATCGGTTGATAACCAAGGCTAAATGTGACCGCCCGCCCGATGCTACATACGGCAACACCGTGTTCATCAAAAGCAAGATGAAGATGCGATGGGGCACTTCCATTAGTCCCCAAGATGTCGCGGAATACGACAGAAAGTGGTCGAACAAAATCAAAGTTCCCGTCAATCGATTGCCAACGGTAGTGCTTCTGTGTGCGACCTACCACATTGTCGGAGACATAGAGTGGCATCATACGGCTTATGCGTTTAACATTGGCAGGGTCGTAATCGACAGCAGCGGACACCCAGCATTCGTCATGCTTATCAAGGGGCAGAACATGCCCAAAGGCACTATGCACCTGCAACGTGAGTACGAGGGCGATTACGTCGATTAGCCATAGTGTGCTCCACCATGCTCGGCGCTCCACAAGCGTTACACCTCGACCCGGCGCCGTTGCGCCGCGCCACAAGTCTGGTCGAAAGATGTGCAGCCGCTTGATGTAGAAGAAGAACCAGCGTGGTGGCGGGTGCGCCGAAAAACTGTGGAGCTCGATCATGTGAGTTTGTGCTGGGACGGCGACCTGGTGCGTGCACCTGGCCAGCGGGCCTGGCGGGCGCGGTCCTTCTGCGGCACCGACTGGCAGGTCGCCCGAGACACGCACAAGATCGCCTATCGGCTGAACACCTACCGGGTGCTGCTCACCCGGGCGCGCTATGAGACCATCATCTGGGTGCCTGCCGGCGATCCGATCGACCGCACCCGCGACCCGCACACGCTCGACGCCATCGCCGCCTTCCTGCGCGCCTGCGGCATGCGCGACCTGGCTCAGCCGCCCGCGGCCGAGGTGCCTCGACCCGCGTCGCCGCTGCCGCTGCTGCTGCCGTGATCGGCTCCGATGGGACGGAAAGCTGACTTTTGCCGAGTTTGCGCCTATTGCTGCGGCCATGACCGACACGCCGCTCTCGCTGATCCGCAACTTCTCGATCATCGCCCATATCGACCACGGCAAGTCCACGCTGGCGGATCGGCTGATCCAGGCCTGCGGCGGCCTGACCGACCGCGAGATGACCAACCAGGTCCTCGACAACATGGAGCTGGAACGCGAGCGCGGCATCACCATCAAGGCGCAGACCGTCCGGCTGACCTACCCGGCGCGCGACGGCCAGACCTACGTGCTCAACCTGATGGACACGCCAGGCCACGTCGACTTCGCCTACGAGGTCAGCCGCTCGCTCGCCGCCTGCGAGGGCTCGCTGCTGGTGGTCGACGCCTCCCAGGGGGTCGAGGCGCAGACGCTGGCCAACGTCTACCAGGCGCTCGACGCGCATCACGAGATCGTCCCGGTGCTCAACAAGATCGACCTGCCGGCGGCCGAGCCGGAGCAGGTGCGCCAGCAGATCGAGGACGTGGTCGGCATCCCGGCGGACGATGCGGTGCAGATCTCGGCCAAGCCCGGCCGCAACATCGAGGGTGTGCTGGAAGCGCGGGTCACGCGCCTG
>CAXTOE010000427.1:0-1418 GCA_964245685.1 uncultured Acetobacteraceae bacterium
CGCAGCCAACGCTGCCCAGCAACACCGCTCCTACACCACGCGGTGGGACACGATCGCGCCACACCCTGCTGCCGCTCGATGACTGCCTCTACGGCCTGCAGCCAAGCATCCCGCATCTCACTCGGTCGTCGCTGCACCGCTGCCTCGAGCGGCACGGCATCAGCCGCTTGCCCGAACTCGAGGGCGACAAGCTCAAGACCAAGCGCTTCGCCGATTATGCAATCGGCTACTTTAATGATCAGGTCGAGCGAATGAACCGAACGCTCAAAGAGGCCACCGTCAAACGCTACCACTACGAGAGCCACAAGCAGCTCGACACGCACCTGCAGTTGTTCGTCGATGCCTACAACCACGCGCGTCGGCTGAAGACACTGCGAGGCCTGACACCCTATGACTTCGTCTGCTCGATCTGGACGGAAGAGCCGGATCGATTTAGGATCAACCCGTCACACCACATCCCGAGACCATACACGCTGGTGCACAAACGGGTTGAAGATCAGGCCTTGGGCCGATCTTGGGGCGGCCTGAGCACGAAGATCCACCTGGCGGTGCGCGGGCTGCCCGCCTCAGCCGTTCGGACGCTCTCGCTGTCCAACACGGCCGCGGTGGGGCTCGCCGAACGTCCGGTCCGCTCGCGATCCAGCATCACCAGGCGGTGGTTAATAGCCTGCCAGCAGCTGCTGTCGCAGGAACGAGAACCAGCGGTAGACCGTGCTCGGCGGCGGGAAGCTGTCGGGCAATAGCCGCCAGGGATAGCCGCTCCACAGCGGGTAGAAGATGGCGTTCACCAGTTAGCGCATCGGCCACAATTGTCGCCGTACTCTGGCCGGGCCGGCGGCAGGACGGGCTTGAGGATCAGCCACTCGCGTTCGGTGAGGTTGGTTTCGTAGCGCAGGTCGCTGCGGCTACGCTGCAGGCGGATAGTCGGGCTCCACATCAGGCTTCCGGGACGGCTTCGAACACCACCTGGGACTCACGTCGGCCCGGCTACTTCAACCCCGACACGTTCGTCTCGATACCGTTCCGGTACCGGCTTATAGTTCATGCAGAAGATAGATCGAGTTCTTGTTCTACACTGTTGCGAGGGTCTGCTCGACAGGGAGCGAAAGCGTTTTAGGTGGCATCTACCACTTCTACTAGAGCAGGTTCTTCCTGCTGCCGCTGGTGTCAGCCGGCATCGGCAGTAGGCACCGGGAGGTGATGAGCAGGTACTCGCTGGCCTCTTCGCCCGCTGCCTCGAAGCTGTGCTCCACGTCGGCCTCAAAGAACAGCGTGTCGCCAGTCCTGACGAGTACGCGCTCCTGCCCTCTGACCAGGATTAGCTCGCCCTTCTCAATAATGACGTACTTTTCCGTCCCCGGCGGGTAGGGCGGCAGCATGCCGCTGCTCGCGCCGGCAGGCATGGCATGGCGCAGCAC
>CAXTOE010000427.1:1428-2883 GCA_964245685.1 uncultured Acetobacteraceae bacterium
CCCGCACTCCCCTCCACCGTCGGCGACAGGATCTCGCGCGTCAGGCCGCTGTCCTCGTCCGTGAAACGGACGCGGTCTTGCCGCGGCCGTACAGCGACGGCGCTGCGCGGCTGCTCACCGCTCACCAGTGCTGACAGCGAGCCGCCCACCGCGTGGGAAATGCGCATGGCGAGCCCGATGGTTGGGCTCTTCTCGCCCCGCTCCACCTTGGACAGCATGGCGCGGCTGACGCCCGAGCGGCTCGCCAGCTGCTCGAGCGTGAGGCCGGTGCGCTCGCGCAGCGAGCGGACGCGGTCGCCGAACTCGCGGCTGACCAGGTCCCTCGAGTCGCGTACCCAGCTCGTGCGCTCGGTTCTCTTCTCGTCGGTCTTCATGATCCCCCAACGCGTGCCGCCGGCTTCGGGAAACCGGAGAACGTCGGATCTGGCAGAGAAGTCGCGCCGAGCGCGAGAAAAACTCTTCGATCAGAGAAACTATCCCTCGAACAGGGACTTCTTCCACTAAGTTTCTTCGATCGTAGAGAACAAGGGCGCCGTCACTGTGCCCTCAACAGATAGAGGCGAGCATGCCAACCGTACGGGACGCCTTCTACGACGTCGCCCGCTCGCTGGGGCTGACGACGATCTTCGGCAACCCCGGCTCGACCGAGGAGACCATGCTCCGGTCCTTCCCCGAGGACTTCCACTACGTGCTGGCGTTGCAGGAGGCGTCCGCGGTGGCTATGGCCGATGCCTATGCACAGCGCACCTCGCACGCGACGCTGGTCAACCTGCACACTGCCGCCGGCATGGGCAACGCGCTGGCGAGCATTGAGACGGCGTTCTACGGCCGCGCGCCGGTGGTGATCGTCGCCGGCCAGCAGACGCGCGAGATGCTGCTACACGAGCCCTATCTGATCAATCCGGCGCCCACCGCCATCGCGGCCCCGTTCGTGAAGTGGGCTTACGAAACGGTCCGGGCTGAGGATGCGCCAGCTGCCCTCATCCGGGCGCATGCCATGGCGGTGCAGTCGCCACCCGGCCCGGCGTTCCTGTCAATCCCAATGGACGACTTCGAGAAGCCGTTTGTAGGTGACATGCCGTCGCGCACCGTGACGCCGTCGATCGGCGCCGATCCGGCGCGGCTGGCTCCCGTCGTTGCCGCCCTGCGCGACGCCGCATCGCCGGGCCTCGTGATCGGCGGCCCGGGGGACGCGGGCGCCGGCTGGACGGACGGGATCAGGCTGGCCGAGCGGCTGAAGGCCAAGGTCTGGGCGGCGCCCGGGGAAGGCCGTCCCGGCTTCCCGGAAACCCACCCGCTCTACCAGGGCGCGCTGCCGACCGGCATCAAACCTGCCGGTGAGGCGCTCGCTGGCTGCGACGTGGTGGTGGTGATCGGCGCGCCGGTGTTCCGCTACTACCCCTATTCCCCCGGCTCCCTGCTGCCGGCGGGAACGACGCTGTTCCAGGTCACCGA
>CAXTOE010000428.1:0-1936 GCA_964245685.1 uncultured Acetobacteraceae bacterium
GTGCCGAGCCCTCGATGTGCTGCGGCGATGGCGAGCGCGCCGCGCAGGGTCGGGGTCTCGTTGAAGCCAACCCCGCCGCCGCCATTGACCTGCAGGTCGATCAGTCCCGGCGCCAGCAGCCAGGACGCCGGAAGATCGGCACGTTCGGCGTCGGGCGCGGCGCCGAGGGGAACCAGGTCGAGGATCCGGCCGTCCTCGATCAGCAGGGCATGCCCGTCCAGGATCGTCTCGCCGGTGAACAGACGCGCGCCGGCGAGGAGCTGCCTCGGTCGCGGAGGGTGCTGCGAGATCGTGACGCTCCGGCTGCGGTGCGGGCCGATCCTGCTCCCGCGGGCGTATCGGTCGCAAGCCGCCGTTCGGGCCTGCGGCCGAAGCGGATCGGCAGGGTCAGACCGGCGGGTCGGTCAGCCCTGCTGCTTTCGGCCCTCGCTGCGCAGCCTCTCGATCTCCTCCTGGAGCAGAACGGAAAGCCGCGTCACGAGCTGCTTCGCGTCGAGGGTGATCCTGTCCGACGGCCCGGCATGCAGCGCCAGCGTCCGGTAGTCCGCCTCGGCGAAGCGAAGCTCGCGCGACAGCATGGTGCGGAGCGAGGCGTAGCTGTTCCCCGCCGACACGCTGATCCGGCTCGGCCGATCCGCGTCGAGGAAAGTGTCAGGTGCCACTCTCTGTCTCCAGATCTTCGAATTATTTAGATGTTAATGAATATAAAGCAAAACGAAATCGCCTTCTATCACCCGTATGGGTGACGCAGGCTCATCTTTCGAGGCAATGCTCCGATCCGGATACCCGCTACCCGGCGCCGGTTGTCATCAGACCGTCATCAAACGGTAACACGCGCGCCATCGCCGCCGCGTAGAAGCCGCCGCGACCAGATCGAAGCGGTCGGCGCGCGCTCCGTCCGAGTCCGCGTGCTCCTGCCGCCGCGCCCGGTCGGCGGACCGCGGGCGGCTCCACGTCAAGCCGGAAGGATTCTCCTGCCATGCGCGTCTCCTCGACGTTCCTGATCGCCACCCTGTCGCTCGCCGCACCCTCGCTGGCGGCGCGCGACGCCCTGGCGGTCGACATCACCGGCGCCGGCTCGACCTTCGCGGCCCCGATCTACGGCGCCTGGGCGGCGGCCGCGCGTCAGCCGCTCGGCATCGCGCTGAACTACCAGGCGCTGGGCTCCGGCGCCGGGCAGAACCAGGTGATCGCACGCACCGTGGACTTTGGCGCCTCCGACGCGCCGGTCGCCGCGTCCAAGCTGGCCGCCAACGCGCTGCTGCAGTTCCCCACCGTGATCGGCGGCGTGGTGCCGATCGTCAACCTGCCCGGGATCGCGCCGAACCAGCTGCACCTCACCGGCGCGGTGCTGGCGAGCCTGTACAGCGGCGACATCACCATGTGGAACGACCGCCAGATCGCCGCCCTCAACCCCGGCCTGAGCCTGCCCGACCTCGCCGTGGCCCCGGTCTATCGCGCCGACGGCTCCGGCACGACCTTCGTGTTCACCTCCTACCTGGCCAAGGCGAGCTCCGACTGGCGCTCCAAGGTCGGGGCGGGCACCTCGATCCAGTGGCCGGCCGGCGCCGGCGCGCGCGGCAATGACGGCGTCGCCGCGGTGGTGCGCAACACGCGCGGCGGGCTCGGCTACGTCGAGTACGCCTTCGCCGATCGCAACCACCTTACCACCACGCTGCTGCGCGATCGCGCCGGCGCCTTCGCCGCCCCCAACCTGGACAGCTTCTCGAAGGCCGCCGCCGCCGCCGACTGGGCCGGTGCGAGCAACTTCGCCGTCGACATGCTCGACAGCGCCGGCGCCGGCGCCTGGCCGATCGTCTCGGCCACCTTCGTGCTGCTGCCCACCAACCCGAAGGATCCGGCGCGCGGCGCCGCCGTCACCCGGTTCTTCGACTGGGCGTTCAGCAACGGCGCCCAGATCGCCACCGGCCTGAAC
>CAXTOE010000428.1:1946-2879 GCA_964245685.1 uncultured Acetobacteraceae bacterium
ATGTTACCCTGCCCGACGCGGTGCAGGCCAAGGTGCGCGCGTCCTGGAGCCAGGTGCGGCGATGATCCGGAGGCCGGCCGGCGGGGCGATGTAGCATGAGTTCCTCGGTCGACACCGGCGTGCCCGCGAGACACGACCGGAGCGCCGCCCGGCACTTCGGCGACGCGGTGTTCGCTGCCGTCGCCTGGAGCTGCGGCATCGCGGTGCTGCTGCTGATCGTCGGCCTAATCGCGGTGATGCTGCGCGGCGGGGCGCACGCGTTCTCGGTGTTCGGCGCGGGCTTCCTGACCCGGTCGGTGTGGAACCCGGTGCTGGACCATTACGGCGCGCTGGCGCCGGTCTACGGCACGGTGATGACCTCGTGCATCGGCCTGCTGATCGCGGTGCCGCTGGCGTTCGGGGTGGCGTTCTGCCTGACCGAGCTGGCGCCTGGCTGGATCGCGCAGCCGCTCGGCACCGCGATCGAGCTGCTGGCCGCGGTGCCCTCGATCATCTTCGGCATGTGGGGCTTCTTCGTCATCGTGCCGATCATGGCCCAGCACGTGCAGCCGGCGATGATCGCGAGCCTGGGCCACCTGCCGCTGATCGGGCTGCTGTTCTCCGGCGCGCCGTTCGGCACCGGGCTGCTCACCGGCGGCCTGGTGCTGGCGGTGATGATCACGCCCTTCATCGCCGCGGTGATGCGCGACGTGTTCGCCTCGATGCCGGCGGTGCTCAAGGAGAGCGCCTACGGGCTGGGCTCCACACGCTGGGAGGTGATGAGCCGCGTCGTGCTGCCCTGGTCGCGCACCGCCGTGATCGGCGGCATCATGCTCGGGCTGGGCCGGGCGCTGGGCGAGACCATGGCTATCACCTTCGTGATCGGCAACACCAACCGGATCTCGGCCAGCCTGTTCTCGCCCGGCAACACCATCGCCTCGCTGATCGCGCTCG
>CAXTOE010000429.1:0-2878 GCA_964245685.1 uncultured Acetobacteraceae bacterium
ATCCTCCTGTGCGGCGTAGCGCGATCACGTCGTAGCCCTGGCGCGCGATCAAGGGCGGGCATCCTAGCCCGAAGCGGCGCGGCCCTGCCGGTCGAGCAGCTGGAAGTCGTCGTCCGACAGCGCGACGCCGGCCGCGCGCACGTTGTCCTCGAGATGCCGCGGATCGCCGGTGCCGGGGATCGGCAGCATCACCTTCGACCGCTTGAGCACCCACGCCAGCGCCACCTGCCCGGTCGAGACGCCGAGGCGCTCGGCGATGGCGTTGAGGTCGGAGTGCGGCGCGGCCAGGGCGCCCGCCGCCAGCGGCGCCCACGGGATGAAGCCGATGCCGTTCGCCTCGCAATGGTCGAGCACGGCCTCGTTCTTGCGGTTGACCAGGTTGTACTGGCTCTGCACCGTCACCACCGGGAAGTGCCTGGCGGCGGCCTCGATGTCGTCGACGCTGACCTCGCTGAGGCCGACATGGCGGATCAGCCCCTCCTGCCGCATCGCCGCGATGGCGCCGAACTGCTCCTCGCGCGGCACCGCCGGGTCGATCCGGTGCAGCTGCCAGAGGTCGATGCGCTCGACCTGCAGCCGACGCAGGCTCATCAGCACGCATTGCCGGAGATATTCCGGGCGTCCCAGCGGGCGCCAGATGTTCGGCCCGTGCCGGGTGAGGCCTCCCTTGGTGGCGACGATCAGGCCGCCGTACGGGTGCAGCACCTCGCGGATCAGGTCCTCGCTGACGAACGGGCCGTAGCTGTCGGCGGTGTCGATGAAGTTGATGCCGAGCCCGGGGATGCGGCGCAGCGTCTCGCGCGCGGCCTGCGGATCCTTCGGCGGACCCCAGACACCTTTGCCGGTGATGCGCATGGCGCCGAAGCCGAGCCGGTTGATGGCGATGTCGCCGCCGATCGTGAAGCGGCCGGCGGCGCTGGCGTCGTCTCGTGGCATGCTGTGGTTCCCCGGGTCCGCGGAGGCTCGGCGCGGCTGCAGGGGCTGACGCATCGCGCCGGGGAAGGTTGCGGGGAAGGCGCGAGGCTGGACCTGCGGGAACCGGCTAGAGCTCGACCTGGCGCCCGATCTCGAGGAAGCGCTCGCGCGGCAGCGCGAAGCGGTCGGGGACGCGCACCGCGTTGCGATACAGGAAGCCGAACAGCATGCGCCGCCAGGCGAACATCTTCGGGTGGTCGAGGCTGCGTGTCACGTCGTCGTGCGCGGCGACGAACAGCACGCGGTCGAGGTCGATGTCGCAGCCCTGGTCGCGCGCCTGCTGCACCGCGAGCAGCAGGTTCGGCACCTCGACGAAGCCGAAATGCACCTCGATGAACCAGAACCCCTCCATCACCTCGCGCACCTTGACGCGTGCGTCGGCGGCGACGCGGGCGACGGGGTCGAACTTCACGTAGAGGGTCGCGAGCCGCGCCGGCAGCGCCCCGAACAAGTCGATGTGACGGGCCATCAGCGGCGAGACCAGGCTCTCGCCGCGGCTCAGGAACACCGCACTTCTAGGCGTGCGCGGCAGCGAGCCGCGTCGCAGCGCCTCGAGCACCTCGTCCTCGCGCCCCGCGCGCGCCAGGGAGCCACGCACCAGCAGCACGCCGCGATGCCAGGTCACCATGATGACGAACAGGGCGGAGCCGAGCAGCAGCGGCACGTAGCCGCCCTGGCGGATCTTCAGCAAATTGGCGCTGAAGAAGGCGATGTCGACGAACAGGAAGGCGCCGGCGGTCGCCAGCGCCGCCGCCCACGGCCACTTCCAGCGCTCGCGCATCACGTCGAACAGCAGCAGCGTGGTCAGCAGCATGGTGGTCGAGACCGCGGTGCCGTAGGCGCCGGCGAGGCGCGCCGAGCTGCCGAAGCTGACGGTGATCGCGATCGTCGCCACCATCATCACCCAGTTCACCAGCGGCACGTAGATCTGCCCGTACTCGGCGTCCGAGGTTTGGCGGATGACCAGGCCGGGGAACCAGCCGAGCTGCATCGCCTGCCGCGTGAGCGAGAACGACCCGGTGATGATCGCCTGGCTGGCGATGATCGTGGCCACCGCCGCCAGGATCACCAGCGGGTAGATCCCCCAGTGCGGCACCTCCGAGAAAAACGGGTTGGCGGCGAGCTTCGGGTCGCGCAGCAGCTGCGCCGCCTGGCCGGCATAGTTGAGCAGCAGCGCCGGCAGCACCAGCGAGGTCCAGGCGACGCGCACCGGCCGACGGCCCAGGTGCCCCATGTCGGCGTAGAGCGCCTCGCCGCCGGTCAGCGCCAGGAACACGCCGCCCAGCACCACGAAGCTGCCCCAGCCGTGATGCACCAGGAAGCCGAGGCCGAGCAGCGGGTTGAACGCGGCGACCACGCGCGGGCTGCGCAGGATCGCGATCAGGCCGATCGTCGCGATCACCGCGAACCAGACCAGCATGACCGGCCCGAACAGGCGGCTGAGCTTGGCGGTGCCGAACGGCTGCACCGCGAACAGCGCGATCAGGATCGCCACCGCGAGCGGCACCACGTAGGGCTTGAACACGCCGGTGGCGACGTCCAGCCCCTCCAGCGCGCCGAGCACCGAGATCGAGGGCGTGATGATGCCGTCGCCGTAGATCAGTGCGGCACCGAACAGGCCGGCGGCGATCAGCAGCTTGCCGCGGCTGAGCAGGCGGCCCTCGAACGATTTCTGCACCAGCGACATCAGCGCCAGGATGCCGCCCTCGCCGTGGTTGTCGGCGCGCATCACCACCAGGCAGTACTTGACCGAGATCGTGACGATCAGCGCCCAGACGATCAGCGACAGGCTGCCCAGCGCCACGTCGGCGCTGATCTTGCCGCCGGCATCGCCGACCACGGTCTGGAAGGTGTAGAGCGGGCTCGTGCCGAGATCGCCGTAGACGATGCCGAGTGCCGCCAG
>CAXTOE010000430.1:0-2064 GCA_964245685.1 uncultured Acetobacteraceae bacterium
CCGCCGCCGCGTCAGCTCAGGATCCGCACCGCCACGTTGATCAGCGCCATGTGGGTGAAGCCCTGGGGGAAGTTGCCGCGCTGCTCCCCTGTCGCGGCGTCGATCTCCTCGGCGAACAGGCCGAGATCGTTGCCGCGGGTCAGCAGGCGCTCGAACAGCGCCTCGGCCTGCTGCCTGCGCCCCATCAGCGCCAGCACGCCGACGCGCCAGAACGAGCAGGCGGTGAAGGTGCCCTCCCGGCCCTCCATGCCATCCTCCATGCGGTAGCGATACAGCAGGTCGCCCTCGCCGAGTTCGGCCTCGATCCGCTGCAGCGTCTCGACCACCCGCGGCTCGCAGGGCGCGAAGGCGCCGAACAGCACCAGCCGGAGCAGCGCGCTGTCCAGCACGTCGGAACCGTAGGCCATGGTGTAGGCGCCGCGCTGCTGGTTCCAGCCCTGCGCACGATACTGCTCGGCGATCTCGCGCGCGTGGCTCTCCCAGCGCTCGATTTCGTCGGGCTCCACCAGTCCGGTGCGCCGGCCGATGGCGCTCGCGCACTCGAGCGCGATCCGGTTCATCGCCTTGCTGTGCAGGATGTGCCTGGCCTCGCCGCGGATTTCCCAGATGCCCTGGTCGGCGTCGTCGCGCCGCAGGATAGCCTGCTCCGCGAGGTTGCGGATCGTCTCCGGCAGGCGGTCATGCACCTTCTGCGGCGGGTCGTACTGCACCAGCTCGAGAAAGCCGTGCAGCGCCATCAGCAGCTCGCCGTAGATGTCGATCTGGGTCTGCTCTCCGGCGGCGTTGCCGATACGCACGGGACCGGTGCCGCGCCAGCCTTCCAGGTGGTCGAGCGTCCGCTCCTCGGTCACCGGCCCGTCGATGCCGTACATCAGCTTCAGCTCCCGGCCATGGGTCGGGTCGGCATGACGCAGGAAGCGCAAGTATTCCGCCGCCTCGCGCACGTAGCCGAGTGCGGTGAACGAGGTCACGGTGAAGGACGCGTCGCGCAGCCAGGCGAAGCGGTAGTCGTAGTTGCGGTTGCCCGGCACCGCCTCGGGGAGCGAGGCGGTCGGTGCCGCGATGATGGCGCCGGTCGGCGAGTAGGTCAGCAGCTTCAGGCACAGCACCGAGCGGATGACCTGCTCGCGATACGGACCGTGGTAGGTGCAGGTCTCGCTCCACCGCTCCCAGTAGCGCCGGGTGCGCTCGATCCGGTCGGTGGCGTCGCGTATGCCGTCGAACGGCGGCGCCTGGCCGTCCTCCCCGTGCGTCAGCACCAGGCAGCTCCGCTCGCCCGCTCGCAGCGTCCAGTTGCTGCGGGCGCGCCCGTTCCCGAGGCGCAGGGGATGCGTCGCCGTGGCGCGCAGCGTCTCGCCGCCGGCCTCGAACAGGGCGCATCCGCCGGCGTCGAGACGCGGGCCGCAGCGGAGGCGGGCATAGTCGAAGGTCGGGTGGACGCTGAAGCAGCCGGACACGACGCCGTCGTCGCATCGCAGCAGCCGGATCAGCCGGCTCTCGCTCTCGCCGTCAGGACCCTCCGCCGCGACAGTGTCCGGCGGGTCGACCGGCATCAGGTCGATCAGCGTCGCGCATCCGGTGCGGGTGACGAAGCAGGTCTCCAGGATGTTGGTGTGCGGCAGGTAGCGCCGCGAGGTCGACAGCAGCCCGTCGAGGCGCACCTGGCAGGATCCGCCCCGCCCGGCGTCGAGCAGGCGCAGGAACAGCGCCGGACTGTCGTGGCGCGGCCAGCACAGCCAGTCGACCGACCCGTGGCGGTCGATCAGCGCGGTGGTGTGGGTGTCGCCGATCAGTGCGTAGTCGCTGATCGGGCTGTAGTCCGGCGGCGCCGGCGGGGTCAGGACCATGTCCTAGCAACCGGCGGCGCGCTCTGCGGTTGCGGCGGCGACCGCCGGTCCCGGCCCGCGGCTGCGGTGCCACAGCGCGCCGAGGGTGCGGTCGAAGGAGGGCGGGTCGAAACGATCCAGCCCGCATCCCGGCGTCGCCGTCAGCTCGCCGAAGAACAGCCTGTCCGGGGTGTCGTAGAAATCCGCGCGGACGAAGTCGATGCCCTGCGCCAGGGCC